>WFZU01000119.1 GCA_015489405.1 Bacteroidales bacterium | reverse complement strand
GGTTATGCTTATCTTGGTATTTTGGACTATCAATATCGAAATTTTTTCCTTCATTTTTCTAGTACGGACATTTTTGCATTGGGGGATTTTGAACATATTCAGGATTTTTCCATTGACTATCATCAACGTGATTGGGAAGTTCGTTATGCTTTTGAAATAAATAAATTAGCTCCTCCCTACCGCTATTGGAGAGAGTATGGAAATCATTATCAATGGGAAAATGATTTGGTATTTTCAAGCGAACTTAATAACAGCCTGATTACTTCCTATAAGCATCTATCTTTTCAATTGGACTATAATAATTTTTTACATTATGTGTATTTGAATGCTTACGATGAAACGGACGATTTCCCTCATATACGTGTTCAACAATCTGATGATGCCGTCTCTTTGCTTCGTTTAAGTATGGCGGAAAAGGTTGATTTCAGGCACATAGGATTGCAATCAAAAATTGTTTATCAAATGGTTTCCCATCCGGAAGTAATGCCGCTTCCCAAATGGCTTGCCAATGTCCGTTTGTCGTTCTCACACCGGCTTTTTAAGGTTTCCACTTTTTCTATTGGAGCGGATGCTATGATGCATGCCAACTATTATGCACGAGCCTTTTCTCCTGCCTTGCAAGAGTTCTATGTACAACATAAGCAAGAACTTGGGGAATATCTTTATTTGAATGCTTTTTTACGCTTTAAGCTCAAACGAGTACGTTTTTATGTCCAATATTCAAATATCGGTGCCTATTTTCAAGAGAAAAAATATTTTGAAGTCCCCGGCTACCCTACCTTTAATCCCGGATTGAGTTATGGGATTTCTTGGATTTTTTATGATTAGAGTCCGTCTATAATGTCCAATAACTTCGTTACGGTCATACTCAAAACTTTATTGACAAAAGTCAATCTGTTGGTTTTGAGTGTTTTGCAGGTCTTGTTCTTGGACATTCTGCTTCGGACTCTTGACTTTATGGACAAACATTAAATAAAATTAGCGTATTTTGTAGAAATGATTTACCTGGTTAATGAAAGCTAAACCGGGATTGTAGCTACAAAATAATTTATTGAATTTGATAAGAAAAAATAATTATAGTATAAAATATATTTAATGCCCTGGTAATTAGTGTTTTGTGTGAGTGTTTTGCGTAGTTGTTGTAAATTTTTTAAAAATATTCTCATTTTATATGGCGAAAAATAAATTTTTATTATTAATTTTGCAAAAGTTTATGGCTGGGGGCTATTATTTCGTTTTTTGAGGAAAGGGAGAGTTTAAAGGATAATTATGAAAGGGGGGACTTATGCTATGTTTCCGGAAAAGGTTTTGTGTGTGTAGTTTGTTCCTTTCGATGTAAGAGGTTGTTACATACTAATTGTTCTATTGTCGCGGTGGCTTCAGTGTCAGGGAATTGAATGCCAGCAGTATAAACGGGGGTGATTTACCTGATTGTAAGATGAGATGATTTTTGTTGGGGGTGATTTAGTGTTTCATACATAGGGGGTGCATTTTGGTGTGATGCAAACGTTGATATGAAATTTGGAAGGGGGATTGGAGTTTATCAATATGCATGGTAATCACGTTATGATTGAAAATGGAGGTGTTTTAGCAAAAAATATTGAATAATTTAAATTTAAGACTATGAAAAAAATTACAAAATCTTACGTTTGGCTGTTGATTTTGCTTTTTGTGAGTTCATCTATGGATGCACGGATTGCAAGTTCTGTTTCTATCAGTCTGATGAATGTCCCTGAAAAAAGTGGGGACTTTGACCAATCATATAGAGCGGTCGTAAAAAAAGATAAAAAGTTTATCACCGGTATCAAGGGGGAGGGAGACTCATTTGCCAATGATATGGAGTTGGTTTCCATAACTTCTCCTGTCTCCGGCGTGGATTTATCCGGTGCTGAGAACGTTACCATTAATGTGAAAAATAATGGTACTGTTGCCCAGTCCAATTTTGAGGTGAGTTATACATTTGACGGTAATACTTACACGGAAATTATCACAGATACTATTGCTCCGGATGAGACCTATGAATTTACTTTTTCCACCACAGTTGATTTATCCGTTTATGGGAGTTATAGCATTGAGGCTTGTACAGCTCTCGAAGGTGATGAGTTTACGGATAATGATTGTCAAATGATTGAGGTTGAAAATATTAATCCGAATTTCTGTATTGATGGTTTATATTCCATTGGTTGTACTTTTGGTGACGGACTGACATATTGGGATTTGTCGGATGTAAATAACCTATCCATTAATTGCACCGGAGATTCAAATCCTTGGTATCACGATTTTACATCGATGGTACATTCATTCGATGCGGGAAATGAATATACGTTGACTGCCCGTTGTGGTTTTGATGATACTTATCTACGTGTATGGATCGATTTTAACGGCAATTATGTGATGGAAGATGATGAACTTATTGTAGATAATTATCAATTGTTACAGGCGAATACGGATTATAATATTCCGGTAATAATTCCCGCTGATATTCCAAATGGCTTATACACCTTACGTTATAGGACCAATAGAAATTATCCTATGACAGGAAATGCCTGTGCAACTCTTATGGTGGGAAATATGGCTGACTTTGGTGTACATATTGGTGATTTTGACAATGACTTGGCTTTATCTTCCATTGTCTCTCCGGTTTCCGGTTCCAATCTCGGTAGTGCGGAAGCACTTACGGTGCTTATTGAAAATGCCGGAGCTGTTGCACAGTCCGGTTTTCAGGTAAGTTATTCTGTCAATGGAGGAAGTGCGGTAACAGAAACCGTAACAGATACGATCCAACCCGGAACCAATATGCAATATACTTTTGCTACTACGTTGGATTTGTCAGCTTACGGCGAGTATAGTATTGAAAGTTGTATTAACCTTTCCGGCGATGAGAATACGTCAAATGATTGTAGTTCGATTTCTGTGAATAGCGCCAGTGTTCCCCTGTACTATATTGGAAAGACAGGCAATTTTTATTCAATGTTTTACTCTTCCCAGCAAGCGCTGAACTATGACCCAAGCTCAAATTTAATTACGATGACCCACAGAGCAGATCCCGCTACTTATCCGGAGGCTCTTGGAAATGATGCATCTATTGTAACCAGCCAATCTGTTGATGGCGGACAAACTTGGTCTTATAAAATGTTATTCCCTTTTGATGGAGCTAACCAGACCAGGTATCCACAAGGGTTCATTTACAATGTGGAAAACAATACCGATCCCGCCGGAGTAATTATCGGTGCGGCAGGTCCGTCGTTTTCCGGTGGGGTTTGGGGTAGCAACTTCTTTGTAAGTGCTACCAATGATGATGGCTTAACCGGTCAGACAACTACTTTTACTAATATGCAAGCCGGAGAATTTTACCGTAATGGTATTGCAGTAACTGATAATGGCTATGTCTATGTGGGGGCATCTACGGATAATGCTTTCTGGATAAAAAGGGCAGTCAAAACAGGAGATCATATTGATTTTGATAATGCCGGTGAATATTCAATAGATTTGACTGAATCAACATTTTCCATACAGGGCAGAGCCGGGATGGCTTGGTCGCAAGATGGCTCTGTCGGGTATGTATATTGCATTGGTGTTTTGGATATGTATCTAGGACAAACGTCCTATTCACCGGTGGTGTGGAAGTCGGTTGATAATGGAGAGACCTGGCAATTGCTGACAACGGGAATGAATATGGTAGATTTCCCGGGATTGGAAAATGACCTCACACAAAGTGTGGATGGGCATTACATTCCACTTTTTGTTGATGATGCAGGAAGTTATATAGGGGACTACGATTATACTTGCGGTGTCGTTGATGCGAATGGCGATTTGCAGTTATTTGGCAGGGTCATTTCCGCTACATCCTTGATTGATTATGATACTCCTCTAAACAGTGATAGTCAGTATAAAATTTTCAATGTAACGATAGACCAAGATAACGGTATTACTTCATATCATAAGGTTGGAGATTTTCTTTCGGATCCGGTAACCTCTTATGAATACGCCTACAATGGATATTATTGGGGCTACCGTATGCAGGCAAGCAGGTCTAAGGATGGTACAGCGTATTTTGTTACTTGGGAAGATACGCAGGATGCTGCTCCTTATGGAGGGCAGAATGCCTCTCCCGATATATATATGTGGGGCAGTTATTTTGCCTCTACCAACCCGGCACCACCAACCCGTATGACTTATGACGGTTTTTACCGTTTTCATTATGCGTCGGATATTGCTATGCACGTGGATGGCAATACATACCAAATTCCTGTAACCAAAGCCGTAACGCAAAGTGAGATGCAAAATAGCAGTGATGTTGATCCTGTTACCATCCAATTTGTAGGGGGGATGACTTATGATATTCCTTATGGAGATAATCTGCCTGAAGTTATCCAGCAACCCTTGGGAGGTACTTTCTGTCAAGGAGATTCTGTCACCCTTTCCATTAAAGGAAATAATACGGAAACGTATCAGTGGTACAAAAATGATGAAATATTGGTTGGGGAAACGGGAAGAACCCTTACTTTTAATCCTTGCGAGGTGGAAAATGCCGGTGATTACTATTGTGTTTTAACCAATATGGTGGGTAGTGTCAATAGCGATGTGGTCAATGTAAACATCCTGGATGCTCCTGAACCGGTCATTACCGGAGACTTTGAAATATGTCAAGGGGAAACTACTATACTGGATGCCGGTGCCGGATATGCCAGCTATTTATGGCAAGACGGTAGCACTACTCAAACCATTTCCGTTACTACTTCCGGTAATTATTCTGTGACGGTAACCAATGATAATGCTTGCTCCGGCACGGACGAGGTAAGCGTTGTTGTTAACCCGCTTCCGTTGACCCCGGTTGTTATATCCGACGCTACGGCATTTTGTGAAGGGGGCAGTGCTTTTCTGTCTATCGATAATCCTGAGGAAGGCGTAACCTATTATTGGAGTACCGGCGATACGGGTACCGGTATCGTGGTTGCCGAAGCCGGAACCTACACCTGTTATGGAGATAATGGCGAGTGTCAAAGTGATAATTCTAACGAAGTAACAATAAGTGTTAATCCTATTCCTGAAATACCGAGTATTGCAGCTGATGTAACGGAGTTTTGTGAAGGCGAGAGTGCTACATTATCAGTTGATAATCCCGAAACAGGAATCACCTATTATTGGAGTACCGGCGAGACAGGCAATAGCATTGTGGTTACAGAAGCCGGGACATACACCTGTTATGCAGACAATGGAGATTGTCAAAGTGATTATTCCAACGAAGTAGCAATAGACGTTAATCCACTTCCTGAGATACCGGATGTCACGGCAGATGTTACGGAATTTTGTGAAGGCGAAAGTGCTACCTTGACCGTTAACAATCCGGAGACGGACGTAACCTATTATTGGAGTACGGGCGAGACAGGTAACAGCATTGTGGTTACGGAAGCCGGGACCTATACCTGTTACGGAGATAATGGGTATTGTCAAAGCGATAATTCAAATGAAGTAGAGATAAACGTTAATCCTCTTCCTGATCTACCGGATATTACGGCAGATGTTACGGAATTTTGTGAAGGCGAAAGTGCTACCTTGACCGTTGATAATCCGGAGACGGGTGTAACCTATTACTGGAGTACCGGCGAGACGGGCAATAGTATCGTGGTTACAGCAGCCGGAACATATACTTGTTATGCGGATAATGGAAATTGTCAAAGCGATAATTCAAATGAAGTAACAATAGATGTTAATCCTCTTCCTGATACTCCGAATGTTGAAGCAGATGTTACGGAATTTTGTGAAGGCGAAAGTGCTACTTTGACTGTTGACAATCCGGAGACGGGAGTAACTTACTACTGGAGTACGGGCGAGACGGGTAATAGTATTGTGGTTACAGCAGCCGGCACTTACACCTGTTATGGAGACAATGGCGAATGTCAAAGCGATAATTCAAATGAAGTAGAGATAAACGTTAATCCTATTCCTGAGATTCCGGATGTTACAGCAGATGTTACGGAATTTTGTGAAGGCGAAAGTGCTACTTTGACTGTTGACAATCCGGAGACGGGCGTAACTTACTATTGGAGTACAGGCGAGACGGGCAACAGCATTGTGGTTACGCAAGCCGGATCATACACCTGTTACGGAGATAATGGAAATTGTCAAAGTGATAATTCCAACGAAGTGGCAATAGACGTTAATCCTTTGCCTGATACCCCGAATATCACTGTAGATGATGCGGATATTTGTGAAGGGGAAAGTGCCACACTCAGTATTGACAATCCGGAGACGGGAGTAACCTATCATTGGAGTACGGGCGAGACGGGTAATAGTATTGTGGTTACAGCAGCCGGCACTTACACCTGTTATGGAGACAATGGCGAATGTCAAAGCGATAATTCAAATGAAGTAGAAGTCTTTGTGCATCCGCTTCCGGTTGTAGATTTCTCATCCGATGTTCAGTATGGAGAGGCTCCTCTTAGTGTACATTTTGAGGATTCTTCAACCGGCGATCCTGTCTCTTGGTTATGGAATTTCGGTGATGGCGGAACTTCTACACTCCAAAATCCCAATTATACCTACGATGTGGTTGGTGTGTACGATGTTAGTCTTGTCGTAGAAACTGCTTACGGTTGTAGTGGGGAGATAGTGAAGGAAGACTTTATTGATGTTTTTGTAGGTATAAAAGATGATTTTGCGAGATATAATATCTCCTATTATCCGAATCCGACTAAAGGAATGATTTATTTTGATTTTGGAAGTAACGATATTCAGGAACTTACAGTAATGGATATTACGGGCAAAACGCTGTTTGAAAGCCGTGTAACGGGAGCATCCGAAAAAGTTGATATTTCCGGATATGATGCCGGTGTGTATTTTATCAGCGTTAAAACGAATGACCTTATTCTGACGACAAAAATTGTGAAAGAATAAGGGTACTATTTTTTCATCAACCTCCTCTCTATATATACCTCCGGGTATCAGAAAAAAGGGAGCAGTCTGACTGCTCCCTTTTGTATTGTGAAAAACTTTGTTTCAACTTTCAAACTATGTGCTCTGTCCACCATGTCCTCCCCCTTTGTTGTACCCGTCCGGCAATCAATCCCTCAGGTAAGCTCAGTATTGCGTTTGTACAGGCAAATTCCCTGTATTTCAGCGTTACACAAGCATCGAATCTAAATTATAGCTTTTGATTTTGACTTTTTGACAGACTAATGGATTCTAATATTGAGCGAGTGTCAAGAAACATGTTGCGGAAACGCAATGGCTGTTGTCATGTCAAGTTATAACAACAGGGTGTTTTGTTGTTAACCAAATTGCTTCAAGAGGTCTTAATACGTCTTTGTCATATCCGAAGGAATAGCGAGCAGAAAGTCAGCTTGATTGAGGTATTGTTCCTCCAATTTGGAGATGTCGTCTTGTTCCACGGCGGAGATGGTGATGATGTTGAGTCCGGGATTGGCTTGTTTGATATACCAGACGATTCCTTGATAGTCTTGGGAATGATAAGCTCCGTTATAATGGATAAAAGCGCCCCCTTTGGAAGGCAAGTTTTCCAGGATGAAGTGCGCCATAGTAGCATCTTTGATAGCTTGGGCTTTCACAATATTGTCGGTAACATGATCCATCCCGCTGCTTTTCATCATCTCCATCATCTCTTTGTATATTTTGAGGTTCCCGTCAAATTGGATAGGTAGTGGCGGGAGATATTTTTTTGCTTCGGGGGAGAGGTCTTCCAGTGCTTCGAGCCCCTTGCTGTTCACATAGGCAGCGTATCTCCGGGGGACATTGGTAGCGATGAACGGAATTTTGTTTTTCCGGGCAAACTCTACCAGCGGTTTGTAGTCGGTCTTATAATTATTCCACAGACGCATTTCATTTTCAAAATTTTTCTTTTTTATTTTTTCACTTAGGTATTCGTTCATAATCAATTGGTTATCAGCTTCAAACATTTCCGCTCCCAAGACCAGATTAGAGTCTCTTTGGACGAAGATATCTTTGGTGATTTCCAATTCCATCCAGTGGGCGATAGGATTGTTGTGCAACTCGCCGATGAAAATAATATCCGCCTTTTCGCAGGCTTTGATTACTTGTGAATAATCTACAGCTTTTCCGGCTTTCGTAAAAAATTGATACGCAGGTTTATCCGTTTTCATAGCCATAAACAGGATTGCGGTGCTTACTAATGCTATAAGTTTTATTTTCATTGTTTTTTTCTTTTTTTCCGTTTGTAAAATATGATTTGGCAATGTTTTATAAATCTTCACCACTAAAACTAAAAGGTAAAAGATTATCGGTACCATCGAAGGTGATGACTTTTCCGGTCTCTCCCTTCAAGATAATTTTCATTTTTTTTCCGGAGCGATATTCTGTTTCCGCCATTACTTGGCGACAAGAGCCACAGGGCTTTACGGGATCTTTGACCGAATGTATTTCGGATTTTGCCGTGATTGCAATGGCTTTTACAGCGACTCCCGGATACGTATGGGAAGCATAAAAGAGGGCAACCCTCTCGGCGCACAAACCTACCGGATAGGCAGCATTTTCCTGATTGCTTCCACGAATTATCTCTCCGTTTTCCAAAAGGACGGCAGCACCGACGGCAAAATGGCTGTAGGGAGAATAGGAGCCCCGTGTAGCTTCTTCCGCTTCCCGTAAGAGCCGGGCTTCTTCCGGTGTGAGCTCTTTGTCCGAAGCGTATTCCGTATAGGAAATTATTCGTTCCACCTTTTTCATTGCAATTTTTTTGTAAAATTACGAAAAAAGCCAATCACTCACCGATAATTTTTACCAATACCCGTTTTCTTCTTTTTCCGTCAAATTCTCCGTAAAAAATTTGTTCCCAAGGACCGAAATCCAGTTCTCCGTTAGTTATGGCGCATACTACTTCCCGCCCCATAATCTGCCGCTTCAAGTGTGCATCCGCATTGTCCTCAAAGCCGTTGTGCCGGTATTGGGAATAGGGCTTTTCCGGTGCCAGTTTTTCCAACCATACTTCGTAGTCGTGATGCAATCCGCTTTCGTCATCATTGATGAAAACACTTGCGGTGATGTGCATCGCATTGACCAAGACGAGCCCCTCTTTCACACCGCTCTCATAGATACATTCCCGCACATCCGGTGTGATATTGATCAATTCTCTCCTTTTGGAGGTGTTGAACCAGAGTTCTTTTCGATACGATTTCATTTTGGTATTTTTTTGTGAATATTTCTATTGTTGCCCCGGACACAGGTTTATCCCTTCCGGGAAATGATTTTTTGAACGATATAATGATGTAATACATGGATATTCAAGTCTTCGCCTTTGACGATGAGGTCTGCTTGATTATAGTATTTTTCCCTTTTAAGGAGATGTCTTTCGACATATTCCAAGAGTTCGTCCGGATTTTTCCCTTTCGTCAGTGGACGTTTCTTTTTTGAATTTAATATTCTGTAAGCCAATGACTTGGTGCTCAGTTTCAGGTAAACCGAAATGCCGTTATCACGAATCCAGTTCATGTTGTCGAAAAAACAAGCCGTCCCGCCTCCGGTAGCTATAATAGCATTTCCGAGAGAAGAGGTTTTGCGCAGCGTCTCCTTTTCTATCAACCGAAATGCCGATTCATCAAATTTAGTAAATATGTCGGGAATGGAATAGTGGGAGCATTCCTCTATCATCTTGTCCAAATCGTAAAAGTCAAAGTGCATTATTTTTGCCAATCGTTTGCCCACTGTTGTTTTGCCGCTTCCCATATAGCCTACAAGATATATTCGCATCGGGTAGAAGTTATTTATTGACAGGGATGTCGATGATATATTTCTTTCCGGACTGGTCGGGGAGTTTGTTGCTTCGCATCCAAGGGTTAGCAGATTTAAGGATACGGTATGAGATGCCGTGTTGTTTGGCAAATTCTGCCAGGTCGTCAATGGTAGAATCAACCTCAATATGCTGCGCTTTGTAGGCGGGATACAAATCGGATTCACTTAAAGAAAATCCATATTTAGCAGGATTTTCCAGTATGGTTTTGATAGCGAGAATACGGAATACGTAGCGACTTGTTTCCGTATTCAGGGACAGGTCGTAATAGGAGTTTTCTTTTTGGGTCGCAAGACGGTCGGCGATTTTGTCTTGTCCGGCATTGTAGGAGGCAGCGGCGA
The DNA here is from genome assembly GCA_015489405.1 of Bacteroidales bacterium. Lineage (GTDB taxonomy): Bacteria > Bacteroidota > Bacteroidia > Bacteroidales > S143-32 > S143-32. Next base: position 14,711 of record WFZU01000119.1, on the reverse strand, counting down.
GTGTCCAAGAACCGAATTTTTTGTACGCATCATTGAGATAGTCGCAAGCGGCTTGCGTTTCCAGGGCTACGTGATAGCGCTCGTCAATATCTCTGTTCACTTCCAAACCGTATTGCCGGGCGGTTTTTTTTAAAAACTGCCAAAAGCCCTTTGCTCCGGAGGGGGACGTAACATTTTGCAGTCCGCTTTCGGTCAGTGCCAGATATTTAAAATCTTCGGGGATATTATTTTTCTTCAAGATGGGTATAATCAGGGGAAACCATTTTGCGGAACGTTTCAGCATCTTTATAGTATTGCTATGGAAGTAAACGTTTGAAATCAATTCATTATCAAATTTTTCGCGTATGCCATATTCTTCTATCGGTACTTGTTCCCCGGCGAAAGAAAGCGTTTCCGGTATCTCCGGAGCGATGATTTTCAAGGGGAAAGGAGGGGGAGCAGTTGCGGGAATTTTCTTTTGCGAAGAAAAGAGAATAAATGCTGCGATGCCTCCAAGCAACAAAAGGAATATGAAAAAATATTTACCGGTATGCATACGATTTTATTTGCAAAGTTACAAAAATGAAATGTTCTGCATTAAAAAATATTTCCCTCCTTTACGGCATCTTCAAAACTACCTGCACTACGGTCTTTGGCGGAAATGACAGGATTTTCAACTCCCCAAGGAATATTCAGAGAAGGATCGTTCCAGTGGATAGCTCTTTCGGAATTTTTGTGATAATAGTTGGTGCATTTGTATTGAAATATGGTGTTCTCTTCCAAACTCACAAAACCGTGAGCAAAACCTTCGGGGATATAGAGTTGCAACTTGTTGGCTGCCGAAATACGCAAGCCGAAAATCTTGCCGAAATACGGAGAACTTTTTCGCAGATCTACAACAATATCCAAGACTTCGCCTTGCACAACCCGTATGAGTTTCCCTTGTGCGTAGGGGGGCATTTGATAGTGTAATCCACGCAGCGTATGTTTTGAAGATTTGGATTCATTTTCTTGCACAAATTTTACTCCGGGATGGTATTTTTGGAAAACATCATCGCGAAAAGATTCAAAAAAATAACCTCTTTCGTCTTCATAGACTTCCGGTTCAATGATGAGAAGTCCTTCAAAATCGGTTTTTATGATTTTCATAAATGTATTATTTCTTTATTTTTCATTTTTTCAGCTGCAATACAGAAAGCGTTTCTTTGTCCGGAAGCCCGTTTCCCGCAGGGGAAATCTTAGGATGTTGAAATAGTAACAGGACATAGATAATATATGACAGGAAAAGTATGCCCCCCTTCAATCTGCTTATTTTCAGTCTATTATAAGGGATTGTTATTAAAAGTAATAAGCCGAGCGTCAATCCAATCATCCAATACGTGTCATTTTGCGCCAGACCTGCATCTATACGACGAATAGGGCTTATAATCGAGGATATTCCCAAAATTCCTAACATATTGAAGAGGTTGGAACCGATAATATTTCCTATGGAAATGTCCTCTTCTTTTTTTATCATTCCGATGATAGAAGCGGTCAGTTCCGGAACACTTGTCCCGAAAGCTACGATGGTCAGGGATACGATTCGCTCGCCGACGCCCCAAGCAATAGCGATCCGGGAGGCTGATTCGACCAGCCAGCGAGCTCCCCAAATCAATCCGGCGGAAGAAAGCACAACGATAATCAGCGAAAGGTAAAGCGGGTATTTGGGGTTGGGATGCGTATCTTGGTTTTGCTTGGCATCCCGCCGGGATTTACCTATGGTGTAGAGAATATACACAAGGAGTAGAGAAAAGAGTATAATGCCTTCCGGTCTTGAGATTCTCCGGTCGGATAAAAAATATAAGAGCAGAAAGGAGCTGATAATCAAGAAAGGATAATCTAACCGCATTGCCTTTTTGGAAACCATGATGGGAAACAATAAAGCGGTAACCCCCAGCACCAAGGCGATATTGGAGATGTTGGAGCCGATGACATTCCCTACGGAGATGTCGGCGTGTCCCCGGAGGGCTGCTTGTACGCTTACCAAGAGTTCGGGGGCGGAGGTACCGAAAGATACGATAACCACTCCGATGACCAAGGTGGATAATTTCAGGCGCCGGGCGATGGAGATACTTCCTTCTACGAGATAATTACCGCTCAATAAAAGGAGAGTCATGCCGGCAAGTAAGATGAGGTAGTCCATTAGCGTTGTGGGATTAGTGTTTCCATTCAAAAGTCTCTATGATGTGCCGGATGTCTTTTTTGAGGAAGTCAATGACCGGCTGCAGGGAGTCATTGTTGGGCGGATTGTTGAAGTAGAGTGCGCCCCTGACAAAATGCCGGCTGCTGTCCGTCAGGTAAAATTGCAATACGGATGCTGCTTTGCTTCCCTCGATATTGTATTCGTTTCCAAATACTTTCCGGTGATAATCGCTGTAAATTTTTTGGTGGATAGCATCTGCTTTGGGAATCAGTTTGGAGACCATCGTATGCGCATCGTTGATGTATTTATCGAGATTGTGGTCTATTTTTTTGTAGCTGAAATAGATAGCCGCATTGAAGTGGGGGAAAAGCAGGTTCATCCAATACTTTTCTCCCGGGTGGTTGGTATCAAAAACGATTTCCCCGTATTTGGGATACTCAAAACGGAAAGGATAAACGGAATCAAATTTCCGGTATTCTTTTTCCGGCAATTGAATGCGAAAATAGGCACGCGGCTTAGGATAATAGTCATTGCCCCCGCAAGAGAGCAGTATGAGGATGGTAAAAGTGAAGAGTATGAATATTTTGTTACTCATTTTCATGAATTTTCACTTTGATCTTTTTGATACGCCTTTTGTCCACACTGACCACTTCAAAGGTCAGTTTTTTGTATTGGTAAGTAGCGCCTTTTTGTGGCAATTCTTCAAAAATTTCCAACAGAAGCCCGGCTAAAGTTTCCGCTTCTTTTTTGATTTCATCGATGTAGTCGTCTTCGACGGAAATAATCCTCAAAAAATCCAGTAAATGGGTTTTTCCTTCAAAGATGAATGTATTTTGATTTAATTGCTGATAGTCCACAACATTTTTTTCGTTGTCTTTCTCGTCGTAGAAGTCTCCGATGATTTCTTCAATAATATCCTCCATAGTGATTAATCCCATCGTGCCGCCGTATTCATCCACCACAATAGCGAGGTGTATTTTTTGGTTTCTCAATTCTTCGAGCAGGGTGTTAATTTTCATGGATTCGGGAACGAAAATCGGTTTGTGCATCAATGATTGCCATGGGAAGTCATCACCTTTGTCAAGGTGTTCCAAGAGTGTTTTGCTCACAAGAATTCCTTCTATCTGGTCGAGCGATTCTTTATAGACCGGTACTCTGGAATATCCGGAATCAATGATAGCTTTTAAAATTTTGGTATAAGGCTCGGATATTTCCACGGCGAACATATCCACCCGGGAACGCATTATTTCAGAGGCTTCGATGTCGCTGAATTTTACCAGATCTTCCAGCATTTTACGCTCATGCCGGTGTTTGTGATCGTCGGTAGAGAGGACGATAGCCTCCGACAGTTCTGCCTTGTCAATCGCTTTTTTCTTTTTCTGAATAGAATTGTCAATGAGATTGGTAGAGTGTACGAGGATATAGGATAGCGGGGAGAGAAAACGGGTGAGAGCCAAGAGGGGTTTTGCCATAAATCCGGCAAAGGCATAGGGCTTTTGCGCCGCATAAATTTTAGGAATAATCTCTCCGATAAGCAGAATCAACGAGGTGATAAGGACTACTTCAAGCAGAAAGCGGACATAGACGTTAAGTCGCTCAATGTGGAATACATCATTGAGGAAATAATAGGTCAGTACCACAATCGCTACATTGACGAAATTGTTGGTTATCAATATGGTAGCAAGAAGCTTCTTCGGCTTTTGAAGCAGTTCTTCGATGAGCTCAACTTTTCGCTTATTTTTCTTCGGGTCTTCCAGGATTTTTGCGTTCAGCGAGAAAAAAGCAGTCTCCGAACCCGAAATCAGTGCGGATACCAAAAAGAGAAAAACGATTACGAGGAAACTCGTTACTACACCCCAAGAGAGGTGCTCAAACGAGAACAGCAACAATGAAAATACCGATAAAAGAGGATCTAAATCCAGGTCTTCCAAAATAGAAAAATTTAGTGAATCAATAATGATATTACCTCCATATTAGAACGGTAAATCATCCTCCGGATTTATTTCAGGACTTGCAATGTCAGCCGGAGCTTCATTTGCCATAGGAGCCTCGGGAACCGCATTATTTTGATTATTATCCCTCTTTCCCAACATTGTCATTTGGTCTCCGTAAATCTCGGTACGGTATTTCTTCACTCCGTTTTCGTCTTCCCACGAGCGGGTTCTGATTTTTCCTTCGAGATAAATAGAGTCCCCTTTTTTGAGGAATCTTTCAGCGATGCCTGCCAATCCTCTCCACAGGACGATGTTGTGCCATTCGGTAGTATCCACACGGGAGCCGTCTTTGGCTTTGTAGGACTCCGTAGTAGCGAGTGAAAAATTAGCGACTTTTGCGCCACTTTCGAGAGTCCTGATTTCCGGATCTCTTCCCAGATTTCCAATCAAGATTACTTTATTAACTCCTGCCATAGTATTATGATTTTCTAAAATGCAAATGTATAAAATTTTTTAATGCGAAAACACGAATATCTGTTAAAAAAAATAAATTCTTTATGTAGTGTTTGTTCATAAAGTCGAAAGCCGGAGCTATTATGTTCATGAACAAGCCTGTCTGCCGTATGCACAGGCAGGACTTGCGGAATGTTCAAAACCAAGGAGTTGACTTACGTCAATGCGATGCATTGAGCTTGCCGAAAAGACCGGTTTCAGAACGAGCGTAACGCAGAAGTCGGACATTATAGACGGTCTCTATTTAGTGCTCGTCCATAAAGTCAAGAGTCCGAGCTATAATGTTCAAGAACAAGGCTTGCGAAATACTCAAAACCAAGGAGTTGACTTCTGTCAATGACTGTTTTGAGTATGAGCGTAACGCAGTTATTGGACATTATAGACGGACTCTATTTAAACAGTGGCTCAATTACCTCTTTATACTTCACGCTAATGTGATTTCGTCTTACTTTAAGGCTGGGTGTCAGGTCTCCCGAGTCTATTGTCCAAGCATGGTCGAGGATATGAAATTTAGCGATTCTTTCGTAGTCTGCAATTTGCTTGTTCACGTTATCCACAATCTTCCGGTAATGTTTGAATACTTCTTTGTTTTGGGTGAGACCGGTGAGATCTTCATAGGCTATCTTTTGTTGTCTTGCCCAAGACTTAAGATGTTCAAAATCCGGCACTATGAGTGCTCCGGCAAATTTTTGACTATCTCCCAAGACGATGACAGCATCGATGAAGGGAGACTCAACGAGCTTGCTCTCAATATGTTCCGGGTTTACGTATTTTCCCATAGCGGTCTTAAACATGGATTTTTTTCTACCGACAATTTTAAGGAATTTTCCATCGATGATAGCTCCCAAATCTCCCGTATGAAACCAGCCGTCTTCGTCGATAGCTTCTTTCGTTAGCTCCGGGGCTTTGTAATAGCCCTTCATTACGGAAGGACCGCGGGTAAGGATTTCCTGGTCTCCGGCAATCTTGACTTCTACCGCTTTGATCGTAGGACCGACTGTTCCGAATTTCCGGTTGCCTTTTTCGAGGGTGTTGACAGAGATGACGGGAGAGGTCTCCGTAAGCCCGTAGCCTTCAAGCACCGGCATTCCGGCAGCGGTAAAGATACGCGCCAGCCTTTCTTGGAGCGCTGCGCCGCCGGAGATAATTATTTTCATATTGCCCCCCATCGCTTCTTGCCACTTGCTAAAAACCAATTTGCGAGCTAAGGCGAGTTGTATTTTGTATCCGGGACCTTTCCCTTCTATGTCATATTCCAGACCAAGCTTGATAGCCCAATCGAAAATTTTCTTTTGGGTTCCTTTCAATTTCGCTCCTTTGGACATAATTTTGTCATAAATCTTTTCCAGAAGGCGGGGCACTGTCGTGAAGGAAGCGGGTTTGACTTCTTTCAAATTATCAGCAATTTTGCCGATATGCTCTGCATAATAGATAGATAGTCCGATACGTTGATAAGCATAATTAACGGTTCGTTCAAAAACGTGGCTGAGAGGTAGGTAGCTGAGAGCTCTTTCTTGGTGCGTTACCGGAAAATAGGTATAAATCCCATCTACATTGCTCATGATGTTCCGGTGGGTCAGCATTACGCCTTTGGGGTTTCCGGTCGTGCCGGAAGTGTAAATAATCGTAGCGATATCATCTTCTCCGACAGCATTTTTTCTTTCTTCCAAAACGTCCGGGACGGGTTTGTTTTCGCCTTCGGCGGAAAGTTGTGTCCACATATCCAGTCCGGGCGTTTCATCGAAGCTGAATACGGCTTCGAGACTCTGTGTCTTATCAACGACCTCTTTGACCCTTTTGTATAATTCTTTGTGTTGGATAAAAAGAATTTTGATCTCCGCATGATTGAGGATGTAGTCATAATCTTTTACACTGATGGAAGGATATATCGGTACGTGTATGGCGCCGATTTGTGATATCGCCATATCAACGAAGTTCCATTCCGGACGATTGATAGAAACAGTCGCTATCTTGTCCCCTTTTTGTATTCCTCTATCAATCAGTGCATAACTGATGTGGTTTACAATGTCTGCATATTCTTTTTGGCTGTATGTTTTCCACTGTCCATCTTGTTTTCCGGCTAAAAAATCCGGTTTTGGCGGGAAATTTTCCTGTGCGTAAGCTAAAATGTCAAAAGTACGTTTTAATTCCATAAAAAAAATTGTATTTCTTTCCGGCGGCAAAGATATATAATTTTTTCGAATACGGGAGGACAAGGAAACGGGGCTGTGGTTACCCCTCCGGAAATATTAATTGTAGTATTTTGTATTGGAAATGATAATTTTTATAATTTTGCTTCCGGTAATGAAAAAAACACTGAAATATGGCAAAGGAAGTTACGCCTCAAAAGGGGGAAATAGAGGAAATTAAGAAGATACGGGATATTCTGTTCGGTAGCAACATGAATGAATATGAAAAACGTTTTAGTCTTTTAGAGCAAAAATTGAATAATTCTCTGGAAGATGCTCGCCAAGAGAATGAAAAACGCCTGTTGTTGTTGGAAGACTATGTGAAGCAGGAGTTAAAATCCTTGCAAGAGATGATAGCCGCGGAGAAAGAGGCGAGAATGAAAAACGAAAAGCGTACGCAAGAGGATATCGCTCATATTGAAGAACAGGCAAATATTTTTGCTGAAAAAACGACCAAGAAATTTTCCGAAACGCGTAGCCAAATATTGGAATTAGGAAAGTCTCTCGGGGATAAAATGAATCAACAAGAGAAAAAATTAAGCGAAAAAATTTCGTCAGTGGACAGTACTTTGCAATCTAATTATGCAGACCGTTCCTCATTGGCATTGATGTTCACGGATATTGCCCGTAAGCTCTCCGGAGAGCCTGAGGAGGACGTAGAATAATTTCACCTCGAAGCAAATGTCAGAAAAACAGAACAGGACCGCAACGAATGTCCGGACTCCTTCTTCACTTGAAGAAATCAGGCAGCTACTATTGGGCTTGGAGACCGGAGAATTGCTGTCGTTGCGTTCTTGGCTCCGGGAACCTGAAAAGTTTTCTGCCGCCATAGCCGGAGTATTACCTTCGGCGATACGGCAACGGATGGAGCAGGACAAAGAGTTGGAAAAAACCTTGCTCCCTCTAATAGAGCAAATCATCCTTGCCAGTGTCCGGAAGCGACCGGAAGTGATGGCGGATGCGCTGTATCCTGTGATGGCACCTGCTATCCGGAAATCTATTTCGATGGCTATCCGGAGTATGCTTGAGAGAATAAACAATACCTTGGAAAATACTTTTTCGGTAGAGTTGTTGCGTTTGCGTTTGAAGGCTCTGTTTACCGGAAAGTCTTATGCCGAATTGGTGCTGGCGAGGAGCCATTTCTTTAGTGTAAAACATGTTTTTTTGATACACAAAGAAACCGGTTTGGTAATTCAGCAGGCGCATGATGCTCAGGCTACATTTGAGGATGTGGACATGATGACGGCGATGCTGACCGCTATTCAGGACTTTGTCAAGGATGTTTTTTCAGGAGATATCCAACAGGGAGATGCGCTCGATACCATTAAAATACAAGACCTCAATGTTTGGATAGAGGAGGGGGCTTCCGCTCTATTGGTCTTGGTGGTGGAAGGCTATATTCCTGAATCATACCGTCCTGAATTTGAACGAATTTTGGAAGAAATTCACTTGCATTTCGGAGAAAAACTCCGGCATTTTTCCGGCAATGAGGACGATTATCAAATGCTGGTTCCCTATCTGGAACAGTGCTTGCTCAAGGAGAAAAAAAAGAAAAAGAAGAAATCACCTTGGAAGCTGATTGTGCTTGCCGTAATTTTAGCGGTTCTTGCAGGCTCGTTTCTATTTTTCAGGATAAGGGAAAACAGGCGTTACGAGAGACTTGTAGAGCAGTTGAAAGAGAGTCCGGGGGTGGTAATCACGGATACGTGGGAATCCGGAGGGCATTTTCACATTGCGGGACTCAAAGATGTTTCCTTGCATTCCTTCGGAAAATATGCTACTGCCCAACATATCGACTCCTCGCTCTTGGTCTTTCATTGGAAGCCATATGTGAGTGTGGAGCCTCCTTTTGTATTAAAGCGCTTCCGGAAACAATTTCCGGTTAAGGATATTCGTTTGTCATTCAGGCAAGGTTCTTACATCGTCTCGGGTGCTGTTAACCGGCAACAGTATGATGCAATCAAAGACTATTTTGAGATGCATCCGGAGATAGAGAAAGTGGATGTCTCGCAACTGAAAATCAAACAAAACATTGATTTTGATAAAGCAAAAAGGAAAATAGAATCCTTGACTTTGCGTTATAAGATAAATGTAACAGACTTGAATGAGGAACAAAAGGATAGATTGAACATTATATGCAATACTTTTGTATATATGCTAAAATGGCAAAAAGAGGTTAAACTCATATTCGTTACCTATGGTAATGAAAAACAAAACGTGGGGGGGAATAGCGTCATTGCCCGGAGGCGACTTGCTGAAATTGCAAAATACGTTGCCGAAAATTACAATTTTGGAGATGCTGTTCAATATGAACTAAGTGAAGAGGTTGAAAAGAATAGAACCGTTTTTCCAATAGTACAAATAACAAAAAAAGAAAATTAATGGTGAAAAAAAAGATATGTGTTCTGGGCGCATATTCCGTTGGTAAGACCAGTTTGATACAACGTTATGTGAAAAGTATTTTTTCTGATAAGTATCACACTACAATCGGGGTGAAGATAGATCAAAAAGATATTCGATTACACTCCCGGGATTATCGTCTTATTCTTTGGGATATAAACGGAGAAGATGAATACCAGCACGTAAAGAAAAATTATCTAATTGGCGCTTCCGGTTATTTTTTAGTCATTGATGGTACCAGAAGGGAGACCTATGATGTTGTTTTAGAGCTTAAAAAACTGGTGGATGAAACCATCGGCGATAAACCTTTCTTGCTGTTGATCAACAAAAGTGATATCATGGATGAGTGGGAGATAGACAGTATTTTGTTGATGGATATGCGGAAGCGAAATTGGGACATAATGTTTACTTCTGCCAAGAGCGGAATGAATGTAGAGGAAGCTTTCAGAAAATTGGCAGCAAAAATTGTTGAGAACGAATGAAGGACGGAGAAACAATGAAATGGGAACATCCCCGCTTGGTCATTTATACCAATGACAAAGGGGTGATCTTGGAAATAGAGGGGGACGAGAATATCGGAGATATTCCTCAGAAAGGGGGATTGATGGAAGATTTTTGGCCTCTTTTCTATGGTATTTTCCCATTGAAAGGGGCGGATTTGGATATCCCCAATGCTCATGTCCTGGATGGCATCTTTCATGTTACATTGCGAAAGGAAGACCGGCGATATAAGATTTCATTCTATGATGTCCGGGAGAAAGTGGCGAAACTGGAACAGGATATTCAGCAAAAACATCAACAGAGTATCGCAAGGTTTTTGCAAGAAAAAAATTCATATCCTGATTTAAGTTGTGAGATCCTTTTCCGTTTGGGCTTTTTAACTTTTATTAAAGAAGGGCAACAATGGCGTTTGTTGGGGAAAATACCGTTTTGGTTTTTGGAACTTTTCCCACATATTAATCTGAGTTCAGCCTATTTTGACCTGCCGGATATTTTTCCGTTTTTAGAATTGTTTCTTGCCGAAGAAGGAGAGGAAAGACTCAAAGTTTCCGGTTTTTGGGTAGAAGAATCACCCGTCGGAACTGAATATATTTTGCAAGCAAACCGGGTTGTTTATGGCGATGACGATTATGTTTTTATCGAAACAATCAATGAGCGTTTTGAAGATAATTACAACATTATCCAGTTTGCAAGAGAACAACAATTGCATTTTGAGAAATTACGCAAAACGGAAAAAGAGTTGCGCAAAACCTTGGATTTTAAACAAAAGTTTATTTCCATCGTAACACATGACATCAAAAGTCCGGTTGTAGGGATTTATTCGATGTTTAATCACCTGCTCGGAGAGCCTGAATTTGTCAAGGGAATTTCAGACGAACATCAGTATTTTTTGCAGGTTATTTCCCAGGAGCTTCAAAATATTCAAGGATACGTCGATACGCTCTATCAATGGTCTTTGGTCCAATCCAATGATATTGAGCTGAAAAAGAAGCGTTTGAACTTGAAACAATTGTTTGAAATTATATTGATGTTGTACAAAAATCAGATAGAGGAGAAGAAATTGCAGGTTTCCCTTGAAATTCCTGAGGATATTCATATTATGGCGGATGGTATTTTTGTGAAGAATGCTTTTAGCAATCTTTTTTCGAATGCCATTAAGTTTTCTCATCCCGGAGGAAAGATAGAGATTAAGGCTCGCGTAACGGATGATTATGTGGAGATTGTTGTGAGGGATTACGGGATGGGAATGTCTCCCGAGAGGATCAAAGAGATATATAATTTTGATAAAAAAATGTCTGTCCCCGGTACGCAGGGAGAAAAAGGAATAGGAATAGGAATGAATATCGTGAAGATGATTTTTGATTTTCATCGCGCCCGGATAGATATCAAATCGAACCTTGGCGAAGGAACGGAGTTTAAAGTTCTTTTCCCGGCAATAAATTAGGTCATTGAGACATTGGATGAAAAGAAAGGGCTGATAAATTTTTTGTCAGCCCTTTCTATTGGAGTATATTGTCAGAGTTATAGATTGAAAATAAACTTGATGCTTATGTTTCGTCCCATATTGAATACGCCTCTGCGTCCGGTAGCGATATTCAAAGGAGCATATTTCAGCCTGCTCAAATGGTTTTGGTAGGCTATGTCTAACAGGTTTTCACCACTAACGTAAATGCTTAAAAAGTCTTTGCGTCCGAAGGCTTTCAGCTGTGCTCCGATACCGGCATTCAATAAGGTGTATGCCGGTGTTTCCGTTTCCGTCCCGAAGGCTTTGAAGATTTTGTCTTGTCTGAAGAAATGTTCGATTCCCACTTGAAAATAAACATTAGAGAATGTTTTTCCCATTTTTTTCCATTGTGCTTTTATTTCCCCGGTGTATTTGGGTGCCGGAATAAAAGGCAGATATCTCATGCTGTCCGGTTTGTGGCTTTGGGTCGCTTGTACGTATGAAAAAGAATTTTCGATATGCAACCAGTCGAGTGGGTGAGGGTGAACGTCAAGATATATTTCCCCACCTGCCAAGCTTGCGTTTCCGGAGGTGAATTGGAAAGCCGGTGCCGGTTCGGCAGGATCTGGGATACTGTCTGTCCCATCGACTCCTTGGAGTTTCCCTGCGTAGATGTAATTTTTGATGAAGTTTATGAATGGGCTGATTTCCAGAGTAGTATGAGTGGAATAGAAAAGGTAAGAAAGGTCTATCTGATGACTGGTTTCCGGTTTCAAACCCGGATTTCCTATTTCGTAGCGGAATGTACCCTCGTGCCTTCCGTTGGAAGCTAATTCGGCAATGTTGGGAGCGCGATAGCCTTGCGAAAGATTGAATTTGAAGGTCGAATATTGATTGGCTCTATATGAGAATCCCAAGCTGCCGGAGAGTCCGTTGTAATTTTTCCGGAACGGGCGGAATTTAAGTTCCGCATAGCTGTCCGTAGCATTCACGGGATTGCCCAAACTGTCCAGATACAATGCTTTGGAATCCATATTCCTGTTGTCAAAACGTATGCCTCCGGCGAAATTAAATTTTCCGAATCTTTTTTGTGTGAAAGCAAAAACGCCGGCGTCGAACAGCCGGTAGGCGGGAATCAAAAACTCCGCTCCTTGGTTGGCATTCGATTGAAGCATTCCCCCCGCGCCGATGCTTATTTCCCAGCCTTGTATTTTTTTCAAATTGTAGCGGACGTTGTAGTTGAAGGTTTGCAGCACGAAAAATAGGTCAATATCACCGGGTTCCACCGGATTGCCAAATTCCTTGCGCTGATTGTTTTGAAATCCGAAATCCGCATTGAGAGTACCTTTCCCCAGCAGGAAATAATTGTTAGATATGACTTTCAAATGATGTATCTCTTGATGCGGAAAGCCTGTTTTATATCCTTTGAGATCTTTTTCGCTTGCCGTTACTTCGACTCCTTGGGAATTGACGTAGGTAAAATTACCCAAACTGTCTCTTTCGCCTTCGACGAGGTTCAGATTTTGATTAAAAGAGCTTATCGTCAGGTGTGTATGCCCCCAGTTTTTATTTATTCCTACGAAAAGGCTGCCGTCCTGCTCCTTGAAACCGGAGTTGTAAACGATACCGTCAAACGCATTCCGGTAGTTGCCGGCAATCTTATGACTCCACCTGCCTGACCACTGAAATCCATTTTTGTTCCCTGCATTGGAAATAGAATATCCGATTAAATTATTGTTGCTTTGGTAGTTGGTGGTAACTTGTGTTTTTAGGGTCCCCGGAGGTGGTGTTTTCGGAGGCAAGAAGTTTAGCACGCCGGCAATACCGTCAGATCCGTACATCAGACTTCCGGGTCCTTTAATAATTTCGACTCTGTCGATGGCATATTCATCCAATTCGATGCCGTGTTCGTCTCCCCATTGTTGTCCCTCTTGCCGGATACCGTTGTCCAAAGTGATGACGCGGTTGTAACCTAAACCTCTGATAATGGGTTTGGATATGGCAGCGCCGGTGGTGATCTGGCTTACGCCCGGAATGTTTTTAAGTCCGTCAATCAGATTGGTGGATACTTGTTGGTTGAGGCTGTTCCGGTTTACCGTTTTGATAGCGACAGGGTTCAATTTGACTTCCGTGGAGCGGGCAACGCCGGTTACTACCACCTCATTGAGTTCTGTAACGGAAGGAGACAGTTGAAAATTGATGACGGTGTCTTTGTTTATTTGAAAGGGTTTTACAATGGATTGGTAGCCTACGTAACTAATGTTGAAGAGATAGACTCCCCGTTTCAGGTTTTTGATTTCGTAGTTTCCGTTCACCCCGGTCGTAGTGCCTGTTTCCAAGTCGGCGATATAGATAGATACGCCGGGTAAATTTTCTTTGGTCTGTATGTCTTTTACATTGCCGGAGACCGTATTCTGGGCAATCATATTCAGGCTTGCCAAAAGGAAAAGCAATGTGGGAATAATATGTTTTTTGTACATGGTATTATAATTTATGTATGAAACATGCGGCTATCTGCTTTGCAGCAATAGCCTTTAATGACAATAAAAGATGCTCTGATAATTCGCATACCACCATTCGCTACGCCGTTTGCGGCAGCGAAGACAAATATGATTTTTGCTGAGTTTTGAAGAGGTCTGGGAATCTATCCGTTAAAGATAATGGAGAGGCGGAGCGCGCAAGGCAAAAGAATATTGGTCCGGACGGTGATAAGCACTTTCAACAAGGAGTGTGAGCACGACAAATTCACCGTTTTTCTTATCCGGTTGTATGGATTTGCCTACGGCGAAATGGGACAGCGTAAAGCCGGATATCCGGCAGGACTTATGATATTTGTGAAAATGTTTGAGGTCTTTGGCGGAGCAAAAGAAATGCTCATGGCGGTGAAAACTCTCATCAAAAAACTTGACAAGCAGGGGTGTCAGAAAAACCAACACCAAGAAAACGGATATGACCTTTTTATATTTTCTACGCACCCTAAGCCCTTTTATCTCTCCGGCAAAAGTATAAAAAATGAAAATGCTTGATGCATTATTAATAAATTTTAACGTTGCTATAAACACTACTGAAATTATATAGTCTGTCTATAATGTCCAATAACTGCGTTACGCTCATACTCAAAACTTCATTGACAAAAGTCAACTCCTTGGTTTTCAGTATTTCGCAAGCCCTGTTCTTGAACATTCTAGCTCAGACTCCGGACTTTATGACAAACACTATATAGAGCTTGTCTATAATGTCCGGCTTCTGCGTTACGCTCGTTCTGAAACCAGTCATTGACGTAAGTCAACTCCTTTGCTTTCAGAACTTCACAAGCCTTGAATTCGAACATTCCAGCCCAAGCTCTTGACTTTATGGACAGATTCTATATAAGAAAGATGCCGGATGTTGTGAAATGTTTTGTATCTTTGCAGCAATTGAAAAGAGCATATTTTTTGATAAACAAAATAGATATATCCGGAAATAATACGGTCTTTTTTTAGATGTATTAAACTTTCGGGGAAGTAAAAATATAAGAGTTTGAAAAATACATAGATTTTTTTCATATTATTTCCGGGTAAGTGTAATGC
>WFZU01000118.1 GCA_015489405.1 Bacteroidales bacterium | reverse complement strand
GTGTGATATAAAGGTTGGCATACTTCTTGCTTGGGAGTTGAAACGACTTATTGGAATACGATAAGTTTCCTCATTGTAAAATGTTTTTTAAGCCGGGATTTCTCACCCCGGCTTTTTTTATTTCCTCCTTTGTTTCTAACGCAATAATATTTTCTAAAAATGAACAACGTCCGTTTTTTTCCTACTTTTGTAAAAAATTGAAAGATGAAAAAGTTTTTCGTGAGCATTTTATGGATAATGCTGTCTGTTGCGACTTACGGGCAATTTGACAGTCTGTTTTATCATCACACATTGCGGATTGACTATGAGAATGTGGGAAATAGCGATACTTCCTTCTTTGCCTTGAAAGATGTCAAAATCGAGCCCTTTTGGGGTGGTTCGCAGATACATTTGCTGGATACTTTCGGCTATGGCAATTACTTTTTTAAAGTGTTTGACTCTGTGAGTGGTAATCTGATTTTTTCGCGTGGATACAGCACCCTTTTTGCCGAATGGAGGGTAACGAAGGAGGCTAAAAGAGGTATGCGAAGTTTTGCCGAGTCGGTAGTCATGCCCCTTCCCCGGAGAGCTGCCCGCATCGAGTTTTACCGGAGGAGCAAAGGCGTTTTTGTTCCATTCTATACTTACTATTATTCCCCGACCGATTATTTTGTTGGCAAAGATCAGTATGATAAATATCCGGTATTCGAGGCTCTCAGTTCGGGAGACCCTGCCCGGAAAGTAGATATTGTCCTGCTTCCCGAAGGATATACCGAAGAAGAAATGGGAAAATTTATAGATGATTGTATGTTTTTTACCAAAGAGTTTTTTACGTATGAGCCCTACGCTTCTTTGAAGAACAAATTTAATATTCATGCTGTTTTGGCGCCTTCGGCAGAATCCGGAGTGGATATTCCCAAAGATTCGATTTTCCGCAATACACTCTTGGATATGTCTTTTGACACTTTTGGGACAGACCGTTATCTCATGACTCCTGATTTTCGTAAGGTCCGGGATATTGCTGCCAATGCTCCTTATGACCAGATTTATATTATCGTCAACACGAACAAGTACGGGGGAGGGGCTATCTACAATTATTATAATACTTGTATCAGTGGAAATCTGAAAGCTTCCAAGGTATTTATTCACGAGTTCGGGCACGGCTTTGCAGGCTTGGGAGACGAATACGGCTACGGAGATGATATGAAAGATTTGTATTCAAAGAACGAAGAACCATGGGAACCCAATCTGACCAGTTTGGTTCATTTTGAACAAAAATGGAAAGCCATGGTCGATAAGAATACACCGGTACCTACTCCTGCAACGGCAAAATACAAAGATAAGGTCGGTGCTTTCGAAGGGGGAGGATATGTGAAGAAGGGAATCTACAGACCACAACAAGAGTGTCTTATGCGTTCTTTCAAAGGAAGAAAGTTTTGTGCCGTGTGCCGGGATGCTATCCGGAAAATGATATTATTCTATGCCGGAGAATAGTTGGATACAAAATATTAAACACATATTTCGGGATTGAAAAAAGGAACCTTATATAAAGTATTTTACTTGCTTCTGCTAATAACCGTAGGTATTCCCATCTTTGGGCAATATTATTATGATTTCAACGAACGTTGCCGGAAAGCCAATGAAGCCTTGCTGGACCTGCGTCTCGACGAAGCGGAACGCTACATTGTGGTCGAAAAGCAATTGCATCCGGACAACAATATTCCTTATCTGCTTGAGTCGTATTTACTCTTTTTCAAAGTCTTTATCAGCGATGAGGAACCTATGTTCAGACGCTATGATAAGCTCAGGGAAAGTATTTACGACCGCTTGGATGACGGCGACAGTGATTCTCCGTATTATTTGTATTGCAAAGCTGTAGTGAATGCACAATGGGGCTTGGCTCGCATGAAATTCTCGGAATTTGTTACGGCAGCTTTTGAGTTTCGCAGAGCGAATATCCAATTGGAAGAAAACAAAGAACGCTTTCCGGAGTTTTTGTATGACAATCTTTATTCGGGGATTTTTCATATTGCCGTCGGTTCGGTCCCTCCCGGATATCAATGGTTGGTAAATCTTTTGGGCTTTTCCGGAACTATCCAACAAGGGGAGGCTGAAATAAAGGAAGTTTTTGATGCTATGAAAAAAGATCACTTGCTTTCCTCATTTCGCCGGGAAGTAATATTTTACAAAATTTTCTTGGATATGAATGTTACCAATGACCTCCAATCATCCTACGGATTGTATCGGCAAAGCAAAACAATACAGGATACAAACTTGCTGCGGAGTCCTTTGTTGGCGTATGCTTTTGCCCGTTTGCTCAAAGAGATGAAGCATAATAAGGAGGCGATTAAATTGCTGGAAAACAGGCACCAAGAGAAAGGATATTATCCTTTTTATTATTTGGACTATCTCACCGGCTACTATAAACTGCAGGCATTGGACTCGACTGCCAACGAAGATTTGTTAAAATTTACCACATATTACAAGGGACGCATCTACTTGAAAAGTGCCTATCAGAAATTATCTTGGTATTATCTGATACAGGGCGATAGTGCACAATATTTTGCGATGCAAAAAAAGATATTATCCTCCGGAAATATGTTGAGTGATGATGACAAACAGGCTGATTTTGAGGCACGTGAAGGTAAAATACCGAACGTCTATCTTTTGGAATCCAGACTTCTCTCGGACGGAGGTTATTTCGCCCGTGCGGAAGATATTCTGCTCCGAAACAAAGCTTTTATATTCCGGAATTCCGGTCCCAAAGACCAATTGGAATATTCCTACCGCTTGGGACGCATATACCACGAGTGGGGACAAATCGAGAAAGCTATTCCTCTTTACTTGGAAACGATACGCAAAGGGCAGGATTTACCCTATTATTTTGCTGCCAATGCAGCCTTGAAGCTGGGCAATATTTATGAAAAAAAGGGGGATACTACCGCTGCGCGAAAATACTACCGGTGGGCTACCGGAATGAAAAATGAAGAATACAAATCCAGTATCACTCAAAAAGCCAAAGCGGGGTTGCAGCGATTGGAAGAACGTCCTTAAGCTCTAATGCCCGGATTCAGGCTTGTCTGCCACAGGCATAGGATGACTTGTGAAGTTTCTGAAAATCAAGGGGTTTGCTTTCTTCAAATGAATATTTTCAGAATTAACCTATGCAAGAAGACAGTCATTAGAAAATGATGCTAATATCAACAACATTCATCTGCCGGCTTAATGTCCTTGACATTCAACTGGATATTTGTTTTTCCATTCCAATGGTTTTCCTCAAGGTAGTAGCAGATATTAAATTCTCCGCCTTTTACCAGGTTGAAATGATTACTTTGTTGAAAGGCGATAGCAGGCACCGGGAATGTAGCAATATGGGGATGGACAACGGCAAATTTCAGGTGGTTTTTGCCAACCACTCTGGCATATCCGGAATCCATTAATTTCCGGGTCATAAACAGCGGCACCGAATTGCCGGGACCCAAAGGCTCAAATTGGCGCAGAATACGGAAAAATTTCGGTGTAATTTGAGTTAAGTCAATGACAGCATCTATTTCCAATTCAGGTGATAGTTGGTCTTCTTGAATATGCTCCGCCACATATTTCTCGAAGCGCGTTTTGAACTCAATGAAATTTTCAATTTTGATGGACAAGCCTGCTGCATACTTATGCCCTCCGAAGTTTTCCAAAATATCTTTGCATGAAGCGATGGCTTCGTATATGTCAAAGTCTTTTACCGAGCGAGCCGAGCCGGTAATCAAGCCTGTCGCTTCGGAACGTGTGAAGACTATCGTGGGACGATAGAAATGTTCTACCAAACGCGATGCGACGATGCCTATCACCCCCTTGTGCCAATCGGGATTGTAAACGACGGTCGTTCTCTTGTTTTCGCTTTGGTATGCACTGTCGATGATTTCGGTGGCTTTTTTGGTAATATTCGTATCCAGTTCCCGTCGTTCGGTATTGAAAGCATCAATGTTTTTAGCAATATTCAAGGCTTCTTCTATGGTTTTGGAGATGAGCAGTTCGACCGAATTTTTGGCACTTTTCATCCGTCCGGCAGCATTGATACGCGGACCTACAAGAAACACTAATTCATTGACTGTCAGTTGTCTGTTGAAATGGTTTTTCCCGTCTTGTTGGTCTATGGGTTTTTTGATGACATCGCTGTATTTCAATATGGCTTCCAGTCCCGGGCGGGGATTGGTGTTCATCAAATGAAGTCCGTGGTAGGCAAGGATGCGGTTTTCCCCGGTAACTTCCACCATATCCGATGATATACTAACCACTACCAAATCCAAATATTGGAGTAAATCGTCGAATGCTATTCCGTTTCTTTGGGCATAGGCTTGCACCAATTTGAAGCCCACTCCGCATCCGGAAAGGTCGTGATAGGGGTAGGTGCAATCTTCCCGTTTGGGATCCAAAACAGCCACGGCTGCGGGGAGTTTTTCTCCCGGACGGTGGTGGTCTGCTATGATATAGTCGATGTTTTTGGAGGCTGCATATTCGACTTTTTCAACGGCTTTGATACCGCAATCCAAAGCAATGACCAAAGAGAACCCATGATCTGCAGCGTAGTCAATACTTTTGATAGAGATACCATAGCCCTCGTCGTAACGGTCCGGTACATAATAGCCTACCGGTTCATAGAAAGTTTTGAGAAAAGTATAGAGCAAAGCCACAGCCGTAGTCCCGTCCACATCATAATCTCCGTAAATCAGGATTTTCTCCTTGTTTTTGATGGCTTTTTCCAAACGGTACACCGCCTTATCCATATCTTTCATCAAAAAAGGATCGTGAAGGTCTTCGAGGGAGGGTCTGAAAAAGGCTTTGGCTTGATCGAAAGTTTCTATTCCACGTTGTACTAATAGCTGGGCTATCACCCGGTCAACTCCAAGCTCTTTTCGCAGGTGCTCGATCTTCGAGTTGTCCGCATTAGCTATTATTTTCCATCGTTTTTTCATAAACTCTCCTCAAATAAAATTTTTTGCAAAGTTAAACATTAATACACGTCATTTACAAGTGTATGTAAAATATTTCACAATAGAAATAGATGGTTTGTAATATATTGATATACAGCGATTAATAGCGATTGATTTATTCTCCGGTTTACAGTGTTCCGGGCTATATCCAACCCGTATCTGCATATTTTCAGGTAGCGGTCAGAGCGACCGTCTGACCTTTGATGAGACTTTTTGGGCGTGGTAATATGTATCCTTAATTTTACTTTTCCGCTTAATTTTTCCTTGCCGCTCCGGACAAAAATCCATTACTTTTGCCGGAAATTGAGAAAGGCTTTGTATGAAACAGACAGTAATGTTTTTCTAAAAAAAAGAGATAAAGAGTAACAATGCATGAAAAATATCCGCAACTAAATAATATGACAAAACGCGAAAAAGAAACGTTCAGAAAACACTTCCTCTTTTCGATATTGGATGGGATTGTCATTGGAGCTTTGGCACTCAACGAATTTGTTTTTGTACACAGCTTACACGGTTCGGAATGGGGATTGAGTTTTTTGTTTCAATTTTCGGTAATTGTGCTTTTGGTTTCGGTATTCATCAACGAATATCTGAAACGTTACCGGGACAAAAAGAAGATTCTCCGCTATGTCATCATTCTTACCCGTCTTCCCATGTTAGCATTTTTCTTTTTTCCGGACAGTTATGAATCTTCAATGCAATCCGGGTTTTTTCATCTGCTGTTTTTGCTTATTTTTCTTATTTATTTTCTTTCTACCCCGGTAATATTTCCGCTTATCAACCTTTTTTTGAAACACAACTACAGCGGGGAAAATTTTGGGAAACTGTATAGTTATGCCGAAACGGCGAAAAAGATTATGGCTATCATTGCCACATTTCTTTTTGGTTTATTGCTTGATTATCAGCCGGATGCCTATACCTATATTTATCCGGTTTTAGGGTTGACGAGTGTATTTTCGATACTCATATTGAGTCGTATCGATACCGGAAATATTTTGAGCGATTCGCAAAAAATGAAACTTACTTCTTCTATCCGATCCACTTTTCGAAAAACGTACCGGATTCTTAAACAAGATAAAGCCTTCCGTGATTTTGAAGCCGGTTTTATGTTTTACGGCCTCGCTTTTATGATTACCGCAGTCGTTTACGTATTGTTTTTTGACCGTGTCCTTCATTTGAATTATTCTTCCGTTGCTTTTTACAAGAATTATTATAATTTATTGGCGATTGCGACCTTGCCGTTTTTCGGGAAATTTCTTGACAAAACGGACCCCCGGAAATTTGGTATGATCAGTTTTGCCTTTCTCTGGGCGAATATATTCTTTGTGATGCTTACCGGGATTTTCCCGGGGAATTTTGAGATTTGGAATATCAAGATATACTACTCTATGCTGACAGCCTATACTTTTTACGGTCTTTTTGCCGCTATGATGGCTCTGCTTTGGTTTATCGGGTCTTCTTATTTTACGACCAAAGAGAATGCCGACACTTATCAAGCCGCCCATCTGACATTGACCGGTCTGCGCGGATTGTTAGCTCCATTTATAGGGGTGATTATCTTGCATTATTTCTCTTTTACCACGACATTTCTGGTCGCTCTATTAGCTGCCTCCGTGGCAATCCTTATTTTGTTTTTTTCCTTGCGGAGAAATTATTCCAAAGGTACGACAACTTAATTTTCCGGAAAAACAGCTTATGATAGAGCTTGTCTATAATGTCCGACTTCTGCGTTACGCTCGTTCTGAAACCGGTCTTTTCGACAAGCTCAATGCATCGCATTTACGTAAGTCAACTCCTTTACTTTCAGAAGTTCACAAGCCTTGAATTCGAACATCCCAGCTCACTCTCTTGACTTCATAGACAGACACTATGATAAGGTGGAAATATAAGAGGCTAAATTTATAGTCAGTATAAATACTTTTCGCCTTACCTTTGCGGCATGAAAAAATAACATTAAAAAATAATAGATATGAAGAAAGTAACTGTAGTAGGTGCCGGTAATGTAGGTGCCACTTGTGCCAATGTACTGGCGGTAAAGAATTTTTTGGACGAAGTCGTCTTGATTGATATTAAGGAAGGTTTAGCCGAAGGTAAAGCCTTGGATATCTGGGAGTCAGCACCTGTATTAGGTTTTGATACCAGGGTGAACGGATATACCGGCGATTATACGAAAACGGCTAATTCGGATGTTGTTGTAATCACCTCCGGACTTCCCCGTAAACCGGGTATGTCGCGCGATGATCTGATAAAAATCAATGCCGGTATTGTCAAAGAAGTTTCTGAAAAGGTTGTAGAACATTCACCCGATGCGATTATCATTATCGTGTCCAATCCCTTGGACGTGATGACCTATGCCGCTCATTTAGCAACGGGCAAACCCGCCAATAAGGTTTTCGGTATGGCAGGTGTATTGGATACCGCCCGTTACCGCGCATTCCTGGCAACCGAATTAGGCGTTTCGCCTAACGATATTAAAGCCCTTTTGATGGGTGGACACGGGGATACTATGGTACCTCTACCAAGATACACCACCGTTGCAGGAATACCTGTAACCGATTTGGTATCAGATGAAAGACTGGAAGAAATCATTCACCGCACACAAAAAGGAGGAGGCGAAATCGTCAATCTCCTCGGAACTTCCGCTTGGTACGCTCCGGGTGCTTCTGCTGCGCAAATGGTAGAGTCTATCATCAACAATCAGAAACATGTTTTCCCGGTCTGTACACAGCTCAACGGTGAGTTCGGACAAAGTGATGTTTATCTTGGCGTACCTGTAAAATTAGGTTCGGAAGGTATCGAGGAAATTATTAAGATTGATTTGAACGAAAAAGAAATGGCGGATCTTAATACTTCTTCCAATGCCGTAAAATCGGTTATGAAAGCATTGGATGATATGCATCTTTTCGATTAATAGCCTTTCCTATCACAAATATACAAGCCTTGTTCTGCCATTCAGCAGAACAAGGCTTTTTTTTTGACGCGATTAATTGCCGGTGTGCTTGTTTTTCTCTTTTCAAAAAAAATGTGCCGGTACGTCTTATTTCTTTACTTTTGCCATCTGAAAAAGCAACATTACATATAGCTTGCTTGTAGTACAACGTTCATAATATACTGTTGAAATGTAGAAACCTGTTATGCCGGAATACGGGAATTATCTGTCCGGTCTTACTATATCTCATCCCGGAGAGCTGTCCGCTTTGAATGGGACTGCAATACATGAATGGGTCTGTTAGACTTCAACACGTTTCAATGCGAATATTATGGATAAATAAAATAAAATATTATGGAATTAGATAAAGAAGCAAAAAATATAGTAACAAATCCTTTTATGAGCCGGGGCTGTTGCCAAGTACCCAAAGCTTATGAGTCGGAGGGCATCTTCAAGCGGAGTTGCTCAAAATTAAGTG
>WFZU01000117.1 GCA_015489405.1 Bacteroidales bacterium | reverse complement strand
CCTTGAATTCGAACATTCTATCTCAAGCTCTTGACTTTATAGACAGACACTAGCCTATACTCTTGACCCTATGGATGAGCACTAATTGTTTTTTCCATTCCGCAGGGGGGGAAACTCTGTTTTCAATCTTGTGATATTTTGCCTGCGGGTATTGCTGCGTAATTTTAGCCTGTACGTCTGTGCAGGGCTACAAATATTTTACTCCTACGGAGCGGTTTATTTTTATTGTGAATTATAAATTGTTGAGTATTAGTGATTTATAACAAATCTTTTTCTGTGATACTCTGTGCAAAACTCTGTGTTTCCTTGTGGTTAAACAAAAACACATTGTATCATTGCATCATTGAATAATTGTACCATTGTATCATTGAATAATTGTTCAGGCTTCGCCGCTTAATAATCCGTTTAAACGGTGCTTCGTAACGAATACCAAAAAACCTTATTTTCAGGTTTTCTCCTTAGTAGCAAACGGATAACGCTAATATTCGACCTTATTACCTTATTGAAAATAGCTACGAACAAGGTAATAAGGTTTTGATGCGGGGGAAGATTTAGCTACTGATGTTTTGACCAAGGGATAAGGTCTTTTTTTATAATTGTGAATGTAGAATTCTAATTATTGTTTACCGATTAATTGCAGCTTGCTGCAAAATATTCTCTCTCTGTAAAACTCTGTGCAGTACTTCGTGAAACTCTGTGTGGTTAAGAAGAGTCTGTCTATAATACTCAATAAATCTTTACACTCATGCGAAAACATTATTTTGACAAGCTTAATGTATCATATTGACAAAAGCCAACTCCTTGATTTTGAATGTTTCACAAGCCTTGTTCTTGAACATTCTAGCCTAGACTACCGACTTTAGTATTATCCGTATAGAAATAATAAAAAAGAGCTGCCTTTCCGGGGCAGCTCTTTCATTTTGCTAATGAATTATTTCAGAGATGAAATAAATTCAATTATTTTACAATCATTTTCTTGGTAACTGTGTTTTCACCGGCTTTTACCGTATAGTAGTAAATTCCGGATTCGAAATCATTAGCATCCAATTGGAATAAGTATGAACCGGCGTTTACTTTACCTTTTTTCACACTATATACTCTTTGACCGATAGTATTGTAAACTTCCAAGCTAAGGTCAGCTTTTCTATCCAAGGATACGTTGATAGTAGAGATACCGGTGAATGGGTTCGGTTGGTTTTGTCCAACTTCCATATGTACATTGTTTACGGCTTCTTCTACACCCACAGAAACATCGTAAGTCAAACCATCTACGAAGTTGATAGTAACCGGATCCAAATCGGTATTAGTAAGCATTTCAACTTGATTAACAGTTTCTGTTACCGGAATCTTGAAGAGCGGTCCTCCCAAAGGAATCACTTGGTTGGAAACATAGTGGAACCAGTAATAACCTTCCGTTGTCAACTGAACAGCAGGATTGTTCCAAGTTGTATATTCAGGATCTATACTGTGTCCCCATACGAACAAATCAGGATGAGCATTTTCTCCATTGTATAAGGTTTCTGCGTTAGGAGTATCTCCCCAAACAACAAAGTAGTTCAAACCGTCACGGGTTCTGGATGTTTGAATACGGTGATTCCAACCTACTCCGTTAGCGCCGGCTGCATATGCAAACTCACTGTCGCTTCCTACATCGTAAGAGAGGAAGTTGGCAATAAAGTTAAATCCTGTAATACCTGTTTCCGGGTTGATGGTAACATTCAACAATCTATAGTTGTCATCACCTTCTGCAGGGATATAGCAATTGTTTACATCCAAGGTAGAACCGGAGTAACATTCGCTAAAGAATTGAAGATCACCATTAGCATCTACCGTACCGGCAACACCACCTTTAAATAAAGGAATATAGTGTCCGTCATCACTCATAACCAAAACATCTTCAAGGCCGGGGAAGTCAACCATATTCATTCCTTCGGTAAGAAGCGTCCAAGTTACACCGTGGTCGGTAGATTTCCATACGATAGGATTGTATGCACCTTGACCGGCAAAATCATTCAACAAACCTACTCCAAAGACGTATCCGATAGAACCGTCTTGTGCCCAAGCGGTAGAGAATGTTCCCCACCAGTAGGTGGTCGGGTCTAATGCATTAACCGTTCCTGCATAACCGGTACCAAAAGAAATATGGTCTCCACTTAATTCACCTCTGTATGTATGAATGTCAAATGTGGTGTATTGAGAACCATCGTCTTCAAAACAACCGGAAAGAGCATATACATAACCGTCATCCGTTACAGCATCACCGTAGCGGGTAGCTTCGAAAGAGCATCCCATATCAAAGAAAACATGACTTTCGTTGAAAGGATCTACGTTCAATCCGCTTACGAAGAAGTTTTTGTTCCAACTTCCACCTTGGTGGGCAGGACCCGTAGCACCGATGATAACGCTTTCGGGATCGGTGTTTTGCTCTACATTGTAGATGTAACCTTGCGGATAACGGGTATATTCTTGTCCGTCTCCGGGAAGCATCATTTTGTATGTCCAGGAAGCTCCGTTGTCCAATGATTGCGTGGAAACGATAGCACCGTTATCATTAGCTTCCGGATAGGTTTCGGGATCTGCACGGTGAATCATTTGCAATAAATTCGTAGCAGGATCGTAACTCATACAACGTTGTTCTTCCAAGAGTGCATAATAGATATTTCCGGCTTTACCGGCATACACTAATGAAACGTCTCCATCCTTGGTATTCTCGGGACTGGAAATCCCGGGATTAGGATTGGTAGGAGCGTAGTCGTTTGCTATCTCCTTTCTGACAGGCATCTTTTTAGCTGCCCAGTTAGAACTTCTTTTTTGCGCACTTACGCCAATAACAACGGTTAATGCCAGTGCAAATAATACTAATTTTTTCATAATCCAACTTTTTTTATTAAACATCAATTTCTTTATAATTCAAATTTTCTCCTTTTACCGGCTGCAAAGGTAAACAAATATATTTTATTGAGTAAATTTTTTTCAAAATATTTATATACGATATTCATTGTCCCCGGATAATGATATGGATGGGTTATTAACTTGCAGATTATAAGAGTATTATAATTCTTCTTGTTTTTGCTAAAAGAAATAGAGGGGTGTTTTTTAACATTTGGAATAATTTATTTAACACTCATTTCCTTGCTACCGGCAATTTTTCCGGAACTTGCCGTAATAATATGCGCCGGTTCAAAAAATCTTTTAAGTCTTTCCGGTAGCGGGTAAGCTTGATTAGAGTCTGTCTATAATGTCCAATAACTTCGTTACGCTCATACTCAAAACAGTCATTGACAAAAGTTAACTCCTTGATTTTGAGTATTTCGCAAGCCTTGTTCTTGAACATTATAGCCTAGACTCCCGACTTTATGGACAGACACTGATTAAGATGAATTCATCCGGTTTTTGATTGAGCTCAAAATATTTGACCGGAAGATTTAGGATTATAATAAGAAAGCCACCCCGAGGAGTGGCTTTCAGTATTACATTGGAACTATAGTTGTTATTCTACAATCATTCTCTTAATTACCTTCGTATCATTCGCCTTTACAGTATAGAAATATACTCCGGCGTCAAAATTGCCTGCATTCAACGTAAAATGGTAGGTGCCGGCATCCACTTGACCTTTGTTTTCATGATAAACCTTCTGTCCGAGAGTATTGTAAACTTCAATGCTTAAACCGGCTTTCTTTTTTAACGTTACGTTAATCGTAGAGAAGTCAGAAAAAGGATTGGGAATATTTTGGGAGATATCAATCATATCGTTTACCGCCGAATGTTCGGAGACTCCTACCGGAACTTCAAAGGTAATTCCATTTACGTAGCTAATAGTTACCGGGTCAACATCAGTATTAGTTAGAAATTCCACCTGAGTAACCGTAGTTGAAACAGGAATTTGAAATAAATCCCCGCCAATATGAATAGCTTTATTCCCAACAAAATGGAACCAGTAACGACCATCCGTAGTTTCTTTAATTTTCGGTATAATCTCATTGGCTCCCGGGCGGTTTCCCCAAACAAATATATCCGGATGCGCATTTTCTCCATCATAGAGCACGTCAGCATTTTCCGTGTCTCCCCAAACGACAAAATATGCATTCTCATCTTCCGATTTGGCAGTATGCATACGGTCTGTCCATCCTAGGGAAGCAGCGTATGCATAGTCACTGTCGTTCTGAACATCTTCGGAATAGAAAGGACCGATGTTTACATAGCCTATAATACCTTCGGTCGGGCTGATAGTTACATTGAAAAGTTGTCCGTGTGTATCGCCATCCACTAAATCCCAAGATTCTGTAGGAGCGACAAGTGTGTTTCCTGAATAGCATCTTCCAAAGAATTGAAGATTCCCGTTGTTATCAACCACTCCCGTCGTGTTCCCCAGGAAAACCGGAATATAATGTCCATCACTGCTTAACAATAAATCATTTTCCAGTCCCGGAAAATCAACCATGTTCATTCCGGTTTCAAGCATTTCCCATGTTTCGCCGTGATCCGTCGATTTCCATACAATCGGATTCGAACCGGTAGTATTTTCCAGTCCGTTCGCTATACCTCTTCCGAAGACGTACCCGATAGAACCGTCGTCAGCCCAAGCCATTCCCATAGAAGCACCAAATATTTGATTGTAGGCACTGTTCCAAACATCAATAGTGGAAGTAATGGCATTCGTTTCAAAATCAATGTGATTTCCGTCTTTTACTCCCCTTTTGACCTTAACTTCGTATGTGTCAAGATTTCCACCGGAATCCTCTCCTCTACATTTTCCCGCAATATACACATAACCATCATCAGTGGCAGCAGTACCCATATCATAGGTTTCGTCAAAATTACAAGCATTGTCAAAGAAATTGGTCGTCAGACCGCTAAGGTCTTCATCATTTGTTGCACTAACGAAGAAATTCATGTTCCATGTAGCCCCGTCATGGGAGGGACCGGAAGCTCCGATGATAACGGAAGCAGGGTCGGTGCTAAACTCTGTATTGCTGATAAATCCCTGCGGATAGCGTGTGTAATGGCTTCCGTCAAAAGGTACCAACATTTTATACGTCCACGTCAGCCCTCCGTCAATCGATTGACTTGACACAATGGAACTATTGTTTCCATTGGCTTCGGGATAAGTCTCGGGATCTGCACGATGAATTTGTTGCAATAAATTACTTGAAACATCGTAATTTAACGATCTTTGATTGTTCCAATATCCATTCTCAAAGGCATAATAGATATTTCCGGCCTTCCCTATGGTATCTAGTGTAACATCTCCGTCTTTCGTGGACTGATTGGTCGAAATTGCCTGAACGGAAATGTGGTTAAGCGGGATTTTTTTATCCATTACTGCATGGCTTGAGAAAAATTTGTACTCCTTTGCCGGATGTACTCTTTTTTGTGCGCTTGCTCCAATAACGAGAGTTATTGCAAATACAAATAATACTACTTTTTTCATAATTCAATTTTTTTTGTTAAACATTAATTTTTTAAACCTTTTTTTTATTCCTTTGCCGAAAAGTCTCCAAGGAACTTATTGTACAATCATTTTCTTGGTAACCGCATTTTCTCCGGCTCTTACCGTATAATAATACACTCCGGATTTGAAGTTATTGGCATCCAATTGGAAATTGTAGGAACCGGCGTTCACCTTGCCTTTTTTCACATTATACACTCTTTGACCGATGGTATTGTAAACTTCCAAGCTCAGGTCGGCTTTTCTGTCCAAAGATACATGGATAGTCGATATTCCGGAAAATGGGTTGGGTCGGTTTTGTCCGGCCTTCATATTGTTTGTGTTTTTTTCTATACCGGCGGTATTCTTCTTGCCAATAGCGAAAGCATATATCAGATTATCGACATAATTGATTGTAACCGGGTCCAAGTCCGTATTGGTAAGCATTTCCAATTGGGTTACGGTTTGTGATACCGGAATTTTGAAGAGTGGTCCTCCCAAAGGAATTACCCGGTTTGAAACATAATGAAACCAGTAGTTGCCTCCCTCTGTAAGTTGTACAGGCAGGGGATTGGAAGTGTTACCAAGATCGTATCCCCAAGCAAATAAATCAGGGTGAGCATTCTCCCCATCGTAAAGTATTTCAGCATTAGGTGTATCTCCCCAAATCACAAAATAGTACATACCGTCGTGGGTTCTGGATGTTTGGATACGGTGCGTCCAGCCTACGCCGTCAGCCCCGGCTGCATAAGCATACTCACTGTCATCTCCGACATTGTAGGAGAGGAAGTTGGTAATAAAATTAAATCCTGTAATGCCCGTTTCCGGATTAATGGTAACATTTAGCAATCTGTAATTTTCGTCATTTTCTGCCGGGAGGTAACAATTATCCACATCCAGCGTAGAACCGGAATAACATTCGCCAAAAAATTGAAGGTCTCCGTTAGCATCTACCGTGCCGGCAACCCCACCTTTGAACAATGGAATATAGTGTCCATCATTGCTTTGTACCAACACATCTTCCAGACCGGGGAAATCAACCATATTCATTCCTTCGGTAAGGAGAGACCAAGTAAATCCGTGGTCGGTGGATTTCCACACAATAGGATTGAAACCGGATTGTCCGGCAAAATCATTGAGCAGACCTTCTCCGAAGATATAGCCGATGGAGCCGTCTTGCGCCCAAGCGGTGGAAAATTCTCCCTTCCAATAGGTCGTAGGAGCCAAGGCATCCACCGAACCAACAAAATCATTTCCTGCAATTGTGGGATAATCAAGTCCAATCTCCATATGGCCGCCGGTGTATTTTCCTCTGTACGTATTCATATTGAACCGGGTATAAGTAGTACCGTCTTTTTCAAAACATCCGGAGAGAGCATACACATATCCGTCATCTGTTGCCTCCATTCCATAGCGCAGGTATTCCAGCGAACAATTCAAGTCGTAGAACGTTGATTGACCCTTGAAGGGGTTGGTGTTGAAACCGCTGACAAAGAAGTTTGCGTTCCAATTTCCACCGGAATGAGCCGGCCCGGAAGCACCAATAATTACATCTTCCGGATCAGTACTTTGATATGGGTTGTAAATAAAACCTTGGGGATAGCGTGTGTATTCTTGTCCGTTTCCGGGGAGTAGCATATTGTAGGTCCAAGTAGCTCCCTGATCCAGCGATTGCGTAGAAACAATAGCGCCGTTATCATTGGCTTCCGGATAGGTATCAGGATCTGCCCTGTGAATCATTTGCAATAAATTCGAAACCGGATCGTAAGTCATACAACGTTGCTCTTCCAATAGAGCGTAATAAATATTACCGGCTGTGCCCATATATATTAGGGATTTGTTCCCGTTTTTTGCGTTTTCAGGAGAAGATATTTCCGGATTGGGGTTGATAGGTGCGTAATCAGTTGTTATCTCCTTCCTGAACGGCATTTGCTTTTCCGTCCATTGGGGGCTTCTTTTTTGTGCGCTTACTCCAATAACGAAAGTTATTGCAAATACTAATAATACTGTTTTTTTCATAATTAAATTCTAAACATTAATTTTCTAAACCTCCATACTTCTATGTCTTTATTGTAAAATCTCAATGAACTTATTGTACAATCATTTTCTTGGTAACCGCATTTTCTCCGGCTCTTACTGTATAAAAATATACGCCGGATGTAAAATCCTTAGCAGCCAAGTGGAATAAGTATGAACCGGCATTTACCTTACCTTTTTTCACACTATACACTCTTTGACCGATGGTATTGTAAACTTCCAAGCTAAGGTCGGCTTTTCTGTCCAAAGATACATGGATAGTCGATATTCCGGAAAATGGGTTGGGTTGGTTTTGTCCGACCTTCATATATACATCATTTACGGCTTCTTCTACACCAACGGAAACATCATAAGTCAAACCTTCAACGAAGTTGATAGTAACCGGATCTAATCCGGAATTAACAAGCATTTCCAATTGGTTAACAGTTTCTGTTACCGGAATCTTGAAGAGTGGTCCTCCCATGGGAATTACTTGGTTGGCAACGTAATCAAACCAATAGTATCCCTCTTCGGTTAGCCGTATAGCGGGATTGTTTAGATTGCTGTATGCAGGTTCCAAACTATGCCCCCAAACGAACAAATCCGGACGAGCATTTTCACCATTGTACATCTCTTCGGCATCCGGAGTGTCGCCCCAGACGACAAAATAGTTCAACCCGTCATAGCTTCTGGATGCTTGGAGCCGGTGAGTCCAACCTATTCCATAGTCACCTGCCGCATAGGCACACTCGCTGTCATTTCCAACATTTTCGGAGAGTAAGTCCCCGATATAGTGAAAAGCTGTAATTCCGGTTTCCGGATTAATGGTAACATTCATCAGTTTTTCTTTCTCCTCATCCTTTCCCGGAAGGGAGTAGGTATTAGTATCCAAAGAAGTGCCGGAAAGGCATTTGCCGAAAAACTGCAGATTGCCATTGGCATCTACCGTTCCTGCAATTTCATTTAAAAATACCGGAATGTAATGTCCGTCCTCACTGACAATTAAAACGTCTTCCAAACCGGGGAAATCAACCATATTCATTCCCGTAGTGATAAGTGTCCAAGTGATGCCGTGATCCGTAGATTTCCACACGATAGGGTTGATTCCGGATTGACCGGCGAAAATATTCAAAAGCCCTGTCCCGAAAATATAACCTATGGAACCGTCTTGTGACCAAGCACTTGAAAAAGTTTCATGGATAAATGTCGCGGGTGTCGAGACATCAACGGAACCGGTATAACCTGAGGCAAAATCAATGTGATTTCCGTTTTGTTCACCCCTGTAAACATAAACGAAAGCGGTGGAGTCTGCATGACCGCTATGGGTAACATAAACAAAAGCGTCGTCTGTTACGGACGTTCCAAAGCAAATAGGGTCGTAAATATTATTGAGATCTACAGAATTACAAGTTCCGCTGAAAGGAATTGTGTTTAATCCGCTGATAAAGAATTGTTTGTTCCAATTTTCTCCATCGTTCATAGCGGTTTCGGCTCCGATAATCACATTCCCCGGATTTGAATTTTGTTCTACATTGTAGATGTAGCCCTGGGGATGACGGAGGATGTTTCCTTGTTCATTACAAGAGAGCACTTTGTAAGTCCAAGAACTTCCTTCATCGATAGACTGGGAAGAAATGATCGTATTAACACCGGTACCCGGATAGATGTCAGGATCTGCCCGGTGAATCATTTGTAATAAGTTTGCAGCTTGATCATAACTCAAACATTGTTGTCCTTCGTACTGTGCATAAAAGATGTTCCCTGCTTTACCGAGATATACCAAAGATGTGTTTCCGCCTTTGGGTTTTGCGGCAGAGGAAATCTCCGGATTAGGATTGCTGAGCGTGAAATCATCTGCAATCTCTTTCCTGAACGGCGTCTGTTTTTCCGCCCCTTGGGGGCTCTTTTGTTGTGCTTTAATGCTAATTGAAAAGCCTAAAAATAATGCGAATAAAAGAATCTTTTTCATAATTTCCTTCCTTTTTAACGTAATGAGTACGAAAAAAATGAATGAAAGGTTGCGTGTAGAAAAATTTTTTATATTTTTCTTACGATTTTTTGAAGGTGAAGTTATGGATGCTTGTTTGCTACGGACTTTTGATTTCAATAAACAATTTATTATTACTTTTGCGGACTTGAAATAATGGAGATGTTTTGGATATGAGCGAAAAGGAATTGAACGAAAATAAACCTGCCGGGCATAAGATCCACAAAACGATACATCTTAGCGGGATGTATGAGGATTGGTTTTTGGATTATGCTTCCTACGTGATATTGGAGCGGGCGGTGCCGGACATCAGGGATGGGCTGAAACCGGTGCATCGTCGTATATTGCACGCTATGCGTGAAATGGATGACGGGCGTTACAATAAGGTTGCCAATATCATTGGAAATACGATGAAATATCACCCGCACGGGGATGCATCTATCGGCGATGCGCTCGTGCAATTGGGACAAAAAGACTATTTGATTGATACGCAGGGAAACTGGGGGAATATCGCCACCGGTGACCGGGCGGCGGCACCACGGTATATCGAGGCTCGCCTCTCGGAATTTGCCCGTACGGTTGTTTTCAATCCTAAAACGACTGTTTGGAAAGATTCTTATGACGGACGAAACAAAGAACCGGTCAGCCTTCCCGTCAAATTTCCCTTGCTCTTGTTGCAAGGCGTCGAGGGGATTGCCGTTGGACTTGCTTCCAAAATATTACCCCATAATTTCAATGAACTGATAGATGCTTCCATCGCTTATCTCCGCGGCAAAGATTTTGAAATTTTTCCGGATTTCCCCACCGGGGGATATATTGATGTCAGTCAATACAAAGACGGACTGCGCGGGGGAAAAATAAAGGTCAGGGCAAAAATCAGGCAAGTGGATAAGCGTACGCTGGAAATCTCGGATTTGCCGTATGGAGTTACCACGCTTTCATTGATTGATTCCATTATTTCCGCCAACGAAAAAGGAAAAATAAAAATCCAAAAGGTAGATGACAATACCGCTGAGAATGTTGAGATAATTGTCCATTTGCCCAAAGGGGTGTCGCCGGACCAAACCATTGATGCACTCTATGCCTTCACTAAATGCGAACAGTCGATATCTCCGAATGCATGCGTCATACAAGGAGATAAACCTGCTTTTTTGGGCGTGAAGGAGATATTGAAACATTCCACTGACCACACCGTGAACCTGTTGAAACAGGAACTGGAAATTGCTATGCAGGAGTTGCTCGAAAAATGGCACTTTGCATCATTGGAGAAAATCTTTATCGAAAAAAGAATTTATCACGATATCGAAGAAAGCGAATCCTGGGAAGAGGTCTTAACTACAATTGACAAAGGCTTGGAACCCTACAAAAAACTCTTTAAGCGTGAGATTACGCGGGATGATATTATCCGTTTGACGGAAATCAAGATTAAAAGAATCTCAAAGTACAACACCTTCAAAGCAGAAGAATTTATTCAAAATGTTGAAAATGAGATAGAAGAGGTTCAAAATCATCTGAATCATCTTGTGGACTATGCGGTCCATTATTTCAAGCAAATCAAACGGAGGTTCGGGAAGGGCAGAACCCGTAAAACGGAAATTCGTGATTTTGAGAACATCGATGCTACTAAGGTCGCCGCTTTGACGGAAAAACTATATATCGATCGCCAAGAAGGCTTTGCCGGAACTTCTCTGAGAAAAGCGGAGTTCGTTTCCGAATGTTCGGATATTGATGATATTATTGTTTTTCGCAAGGACGGAACTTTTTTTGTTACCAAGGTTTCACCGAAATTTTTTGTCGGAAAAGATGTAATTCATATTGCCGTTTTCAAGAAAAACGATACCCGCACTATCTACAACTATATCTACCGCGACGGACGTCAAGGACCGGCAAGAGTCAAACGCTTTTTTGTAACTTCCATTACACGGGACAAAGAATATATTTTGACGAAAGGAGCAAAATATTCCAAAGTCCTGTATTTTACGGCAAATCCCAATGGCGAGGCGGAAAGAATTAAGGTTTATCTGGTTCCGAAACCAAAACTTCGGAAGACTTCTTTTGAATTTGATTTCAGTACTCTGGCAATCAAGGGAAAGGGATCGCAAGGGAATATCTTAACTCCTCATGCCATTAACAAGATTGTAGTCAAAGAAGAGGGTGTCTCTACGCTGGGAGCTCGAAAAATCTGGTATGATGAGTCGATTCGCAAGATTAATGAGGACGAGAGAGGCGTTTTTCTCGGAGAGTTCAAAGGGAATGATAAAATCCTTTCTTTGCATGAGAATGGCACTTTCAGGTTGACCAATTTTGACCTCTCCAAACATTATCCGGAGAATATCGTTGAAATACAAAAATTTGATCCGGAAAAAGTACTCAGTGTATTGTATTATGATGGTGAACAGAAAAAATACTACGTGAAAAGATTCCGCATAGATGCGAACACTTCACCGGATAAATACATCAGTTTTATCGGAGACTCCGCTAAAAATAAACTTATCTCTTTTAGTTTTGACTTCCTTCCTCAGTTGCAGTTGGTTTATGATGCTAAGAAAAACGGAAAGGAGTATGAGGATGATATTGTCAATGTGGCTGAATTTATCGGAATCAAGGGCGTAAGTGCCAAAGGTAAACGGCTTACCAATAAGTATGTGAAGAAATTGTTTTTTACAACACCGCTTCCATATACGCCTCCCCCCGGAGAGACGGAACCGGAAAAAAAGCCTGATGATAATCCGGACAATGACGATGATATTCCACTGAATGTAGATGAGAACGGTCAGATTACTTTGTTTTAACAGATAATTGGTTGAAAAGGGCTATTCATGTCAAAAAAATGACTCCTGTCCCCAACGGGAACAGGAGTTGTTTTGCTTGAATTAGGGGGCTGGCTCTATTATTCGTTTTACTTTACCCGCAGGGGGAAGTGTTTACTATATAAAAGATTGTTTTCCATGTCTTTAACTCTGATGACAATATATGCATTATCCAAATTCCATGAGGAAATCTCCTTGGGGATCAAGGCATGGTCTGACGGATCCCCTACCGTGATATAGGCATCGAAATCGTAGGAGTGGGTGTTTGAAAAATTATTCTTCTCAAAAAGGCAGATGGAACCGGAAGGGTCGTCATACGCTCCGGCATCTTTGACCAAAAATATCTCTACCGAGCGCAGGGAAGCCTCAGTATCCTCAATGTTTCCCGAAATTCCTATAATGTTACCTGTGGTGTAGGTGGAGTCTGCTTCGGGCTCTTTTTCAATACTTATTTTTATGGGATTGGGATAAATTTCAGCAATTTCAAAAAATCCGAGTGCTTTCCTTGATGTACCTTCGGCATTGGTTATTCCCACGGTGATCTTATAATTTCCGGTGCCGCATTTGTCCGGTATCCACAGACTATCGGAGGCTTTTAATGTGGGGAGGGAAGAGGTCTCAAAATGTTTTGCGTAGTAGAAGGGGGTTGAACTCTCTTGATGTTTGGGAGCAATAGAAATGGTATAGGATATGATGCCGGCTTTGTTGAACGCTTCAAAGGAATAGTGAAAGTAAGTGCCTCGTAGAAATCCGGAATTAGAACCGGTAGCATTTTTATTTACAACGGAATTGCTGATAGTTATTTGGATATTACTATCGCCTTTTTCTTTATGGCAAGCGAAAAGGCTGGCAATAACCAAAAACATAAGTAAACTTCGACAATTTTTATAGTAATTTTTCATAATTGCAATACAATAATAATAAATCCGTGCAAATATATGGGTTGTTTTGCTAAATGTGATGTTAATGATACGTTTTCTCAACAAAATTTATTCACAAAGATTGAAGTTATTAAC
>WFZU01000116.1 GCA_015489405.1 Bacteroidales bacterium | reverse complement strand
GGATATAATATTACGTTTTACAGTATTACTTACGTAGGTGTATATCATGGTTGTTTGGATGTTTTTGTATCCCGAAAGCTCTTTTAGCCATATTTTGTTGTCTTTTGCCTACCCTCATATCAAATAGTCTTTGTTGCGGCAAAGGTAAATAAATTTTTACCAACAAAATAAATAATTGCTAAAAAATTTAGCCTGTTCAGTATGAGTTCAAAAAGTCAAGAGTCCGAGCTATAATGTTCGAATTCAAGGCTTGTGAAGTTCTGAAAGCAAAGGAGTTGACTCACGTCAATGACTGGTTTCAGAACGAGCGTAACGCAGAAGTCGGACAATATAGACGGACTCTAATTCGTGTCTGTCCATAAAGTCGGGAGTATAGTATAGAATGTTCAAGAATAAGGCTTGCGAAATACTCAAAATCAAGGAGTTGACTTTTGTCAATGACTGTTTTGAGTATAAGCGTAACGAAGTTATTGGACATTATAGACGGACTCTAATTCGTCTTATTCCTGCCCGAAGCGCGGCAGATAGCGGTCAATGGTTTCCCGTAGCATACGTTGGTCAAGGTGGGTATAAATCTCTGTTGTGAGGATGGATTCGTGTCCAAGGAGGGCTTGCACGCTACGCAAATCAGCTCCACCTTCTATCAAATGGGTGGCAAAAGAATGGCGAAAACTGTGCGGACTGATATTCTTTTGGATGCCGCATTTTTTGACCAAGTCTTTGATGATAATGAAAATCATCACTCGCGAGAGAGGTTTTCCCCGCCGGTTGAGAAACAAAATACCGCGTGCCGTTTCGTCCTTAACTTCTTGTTGCAGGCGATAGTGTTGCAGATACAATTGCAAGTAATGAATAGCTGTCTGTCCGATAGGGATATAGCGCTCTTTGTTTCCTTTGCCGCGTACTAAAATCATTTCTTCTTCAAAAAAGAGATGATTAATTTCAAGTTTTATCAATTCCGAAACACGCAATCCGCAAGAATACAGGACTTCCAGGATAGCTCTGTTGCGTGTGCCTTCGGGGGTGCTCATATCAATAGCTTGCAACATCATTTCCACTTCGCTGACCGATAATACATCGGGCAACTTTCGTCCGCTTTTAGGACTTTCAAGCAGGGTGGCGGGATTGTCTTTGATGACATCTTCCAAAACAAGAAAAGTAAAAAATCCGCGCAATCCGGAAACGATACGCCCTTGCGAGTTGACGGAAAGTCCCAGTTGTTGCAGGAATGAAAGAAAAGAGCGGAGATGAGACAATTGTATTTGCTTTATGGAAATATTGCCGTAATGACTTTCAATAAATTCGGCTAATTTGCGTACATCACGGAGATATGCCTCTACCGAATTTCCGGATAAGGATTTTTCCAAACGAAGGTAATTCTTATATCCTTTGATGTAATCCGCCCAGAGCATTAAAATTTATTTGAAAAAATATATTGATTATAGCCGCAAACGGCACAAAAACCCTTTAGAAACTGTATCCTACTCCGATGGTAAAATTCAATACCGGTGTGATAATTTTATTTTGGTAGTATTCGTAATTGCGAACAATCTTGCCGTCGCTTCTGCGGGAGACGTAAGGAATATTGGGAAAGTCTGCATACTGTATCCCCAGACCGATTTTGGTTAAGATGCTCATATTGGTTGCCGGCGAATAACGAAAACCTCCATTGAACAACAGGCGGGCAAAAAAGAGGGATTCTTTCCCGATTTGTGCATTTTCAAATTGTCCGTTAGGCGGCACATCAATATATTCAACACTCGCCATACCCATGTGCACTTCAGGCCCGGCGTGAAAAAACAAGGGCTCCTGTGAGGGAAAATAATAATGTATTCCAAAACCGGTGTAAAAGGTATTGTCTAATCCGGCGAGGTTCTCGACCGAACCGAAATTATATGCGAGAGGAAAATATAAACCGTAGTCTTTATTCCGTTTTTTGTGTTCGTAGGAGATGAGAATGTCGGAATACAAGAAATCGTTCACATGAATGGATATCACGTTTCTATTCCTTTTCACTGCTAAATAATTTTGCCCTAAAAGATTGACAGATAGCAGTGTAGTCAAGAATACAGAAACGAGCAGTATTGTCAGAATACGATTTTCTCTAAACATTTTTATTAACCTGAATTTCGCTATGCAAGAAACAAAAAATTTTAATATGAAAAAAGAAAAAAAATAATTTTTTTTGCACTTTGTTGTCCACAAAAAGATTCTAACTTTGCAGCGAAATAGATGAGTGCATGAATATATACGATAAACTGCAAGAAAGGGAAAAACATTTTGCGATACTCGTGGATCCGGATGACGTGGATGAGCGTCATTTGGAGATATTGGTAGAGGAGGCAAAGCGCACTTTTGTTTCTTTCTTTTTTGTGGGGGGAAGTTTATTGATAGCAGATCGCTTTGAGAAAACGATAGCATTTCTCAAAGCGAATACGGATATTCCGGTTGTTATTTTTCCCGGAGACACTTATCAGGTTTCTGCGCAGGCGGATGCTATTCTCTTTTTGTCGTTGATTTCGGGACGGAATGCCGATTTACTTATCGGGAAACACGTATTGGCTGCTCCTGTTGTCAAAAGGAGCGGTTTGCAGGTTCTTCCCACCGGGTATATGTTGATAGACAGCGGAAAAGCTACGACGGCTTCCTATATGAGCCATTCTCAACCGATTCCCCGGGATAAACCCGGAATTGCTGTTGCTACGGCAATGGCGGGTGAGATGTTGGGAATGAAACTGATTTATATGGATGGGGGAAGCGGGGCTGCCCACCAAATCTCAACGGAAATGATTCGTCAGGTGAAAAAACATATATCCGTACCGCTGATTATCGGTGGCGGAATTTCCGGTAAGGAACGGGCAAAAGAAATACTGGATGCCGGCGCAGATGTGATTGTGGTCGGTACGGCTATCGAACAAAATCCTGCACGTATTAAGGAAATCGGTGATTTGTTTGCTTAGAATGGATAGCCAATTCCTAAATTGAGCACCGGGGACAACCATCTCAGCTGACCGAAAACCCAACGTTGTCCGGGAGGGAGAGCAGGGTCTTTGAGCCGTTGGGCAATATCCAGGCGGAACATAAAGTAAGAGAAATCAAAACGAAAGCCCAAGCCCGCATCCATTGCCAATTCATTGATAAAAGAAGGAAATGCAAAAGCTCCGTCGGGATAGGTGTAGTTGTCATTAATCAACCAAATATTTCCGGTGTCAAAAAAGAGCGCCCCGTAGAGAAAACGATAGACCGGAAAACGGTACTCAAAATTTCCTTCCAACATCAAATCTCCGAAACGTTCTATCCGTTTGCCGTTACCCGGGAAAGCCCCCGGTCCCAAATAGCGCAACCTCCACGCCCTCATCCCGTTGGCGCCCCCTCCGAAATAGGCTCTTTCCAAAGGTAGAAAGGACGAGTTTTTTAAGGGAAAACCTATTCCGATAAAGGATCGGAAGGCAAGTGCATTATCACTGTTGATGTTCAGGTAATAGCGAAAATCATTGCTCCATTTCAGGTATTGGGCAAAACGAACTCCGAAGATGGTTTTGAAATTTTCATCCGGATTTATTTCTCCTTTATCAACGAGCATATCCAAGACATTGCCCGAACTTTCTATATCCGAACGATAATAGAATGAATTTCGCTTTCTCCTTTCCGAGGTTTTACCGTAGCGAAAACTGAACTTCATCGCCGCGATAAGGTGGTCTTGATACAAATCCCTGATTCGCAAGGGCTGCGTTTCCAATTGTTGCTCAAAATTCCGGGTTAGGCTTACCTTTACGAAGCTCAATTCCAGAGGGTTAAAGCTGTAATTAATGTATTTCCCCATATTCCACTTATAGGCAAGGGAAGCATACGAGACCATCCGGCGGTAGTCAATTCTTTTCTGAAAATTGTATCCGATATCAATAACGCTTTGGGGATTAACCATCATAAAATACCGTTCTTGCGAAACCGGAGCCAATAGAAAAGGAAAGAAAACCGAGGCATTCATTCCCCATTCAATAGTATTAGCCGATATGAGTTCATCTTTGAGGCTCAGACTGTCATTACCGGCAAAGTGTTGAAACTCAACCGATCCCTTGAGACGGAAATTAAAAAGCTCGGAACTCCTAAAAAGATTGCGATTGCTGTAATTGAGGATGCCTCCTACTCCCAAATCTCCGCCGCGGTTGGTGCCTTGGGTCTCGATAGAATAATAATGCACCGGCCTTTTGATAAAATCAATGCGCGCATTTAAACGGTTAAGACTGTCAATCTCGTCCAAGGTAACATTGATTCGTTTGCTGATGCTAAGCCTGTTAAATCGCTGAACTGTCTTTTTCAGACGGGAAAGATTGTATTTGTCGCCCGTATGTATGTACAAATTCCGGGAAATGAGTTTGGGCTTTATTTTCAGTGGAGGCGTATAATAGATACGGATAGAATCTTGAGTCAAACGTTCCCTGTTTTTGAAATGATATACCAAGCTGGTATCAAAAACTTTTTGGTAAGGAGAATCTTTGATGCGCAACGCCAACTTTCCGTAGTGATATTTGGTGAAGCTCTTATTCCCGGGAATTTCTTTTATCAACATCCGGATGTTAGCGCGGTGGCGGTTGAGATTGGTGTCAACACTAAAACGAATACATTCTCTTGTAAATTTATAATAGCCCTCATTATTCAGGATATTCGTAACCCTGTTGCGCTCTTTGTCAATAGTGTATTCATTATAATTGTCTCCCGGTTTGATCAATTTCGTTTTACGGTATTTTACCAATAGATTGGAAATGGTAGAATCATCAACGGAATAGGAGTAATTTTGAACAAGATATGGTTGTGCCGGATAAATCAAATAATAAATCACGGCTTTTTTGCGATGAATCTTTTCTTGAACCCGGATTTTTGCATTGAAATATCCTAAACTTTTTACGTAACGCAGCATTCTTTTACGCGAATACTCCGTTTGATTTTTATCGTAAACTACGGGGGCTTCACCGTATTTCTTAAAATAATTATGTATCCACAATTTGGTGGGAAAAAGTCCGAACAGACGCTTATTCGGTTTTTGTTTGATTAAGTTGGAGAGGTCGTAAATATCCAAGGCTTTGCTTTTCCCAATAATGATTACCTTATTTTTTTTCAGAAGCTCTTGCCCCTCTTGCAGATTCTTTGTGGTACTGCAGGAGAACGTAATGAAAAACAATAAGCCGGTCAATATGTATGTTCCCTTCCTCTTCAATTATTTTTTTTGCAAAGGTAGTTTTTTTTGACAAATGAGTGATAGATTGATAAAAATGTTGCACCTTTGCACGAAATAATGGAATATGATTTTTGCTGCTATTGATATAGGTTCTAATGCAACGCGTTTGTTGGTCGCCAATGTTTATATGAAGAACAAGAAAATAACCGTTGAGAAAAGCACTATGGTGCGCGTACCTACCCGTCTGGGAAAAGACGTATATTCCAAGCATAAGATTTCGGAGAAACGGCAAAAAATG
This sequence comes from Bacteroidales bacterium, assembly GCA_015489405.1. Taxonomy (GTDB): domain Bacteria; phylum Bacteroidota; class Bacteroidia; order Bacteroidales; family S143-32; genus S143-32. The sequence goes on along the minus strand of WFZU01000116.1, from coordinate 1,567 downwards.
TTGATGAAGACCTTAGAAGCTTACAAGCTGATTATTGAAGTCTATAATCCGGTAGCACTGGATGTGTGCGCTACTGCTGCTATGCGGGAAGCGACTAACGGCAAAGAGGTTATGAAAAAAATAAAGCAAAAAGTGGGTTTGGACATCCGTATTATCTCCGGTAAAGAAGAAGCGGACATCATACGTCATACCAATCGTATGGATATGATTCCGGACAAACATCCTTATCTTTTTGTAGATGTGGGTGGAGGAAGTACGGATGTGTCTTTGCTTGACGGTCATCAGTTGATAGAAGCTAAATCGTTTAAAATAGGAACATTGCGAATATTATCTGATACCGTAAATCCCGCTGAATGGCGAAAATTGCAAGATTGGTTGCAATACTACAAAAATAAGTATAATAATTTCACGGTAATCGCTTCCGGCGGTAACATTAACAAAATCAATAAACTTTACGGAGATCCGGTAAATTTCATTCTAACACGGGAAAATTTGCAATATGCCTATTCCTTTCTTTCCCGCTATTCATTGGAAGACCGTATCGAGAAATTAGGTCTTCGACCTGATAGGGCAGACGTAATTGTTCCGGCGGCTGAGATTTTCTTATTCTTTTTTGAGAAACTCAACATTTCGCAAATATATGTCCCTAAAATCGGACTTGCCGACGGACTTGTCTATATGCTTTATGAGAAATTCGCATTGCGCAAAACCTCTGCTTTCTCCTCCTCCGGCAATTGATGTGAATTTGTCTCTGCCTTTCCTTCGGTAAATAGTGCCTGTCCATAAAGTCAAGAGTCTGAGCCGGAATGTTTTAGAATGTGGCTTGCTAAAAACTTAAAATCAAGGAGTTGCTCCTTTTCAATGTGTTGTATTGAGCCCGCCGAAATGCGATGCATTAGTCCTGTCGAAAAAACGGTTCTGAGTATGAGCGTAACAACGTTATTGGACGTTACAGACGAATGCTAAGAGATAATAAAAAATTTTTTTTGAAAAGTTTTTTTTGTATTTTTGCATTCTGATGTTTTTTGTTTAACAAATACAAAGATTATGAAACGCTTTATACTTTTGACTGTGATAGCTATCTCTTTACTCTCAGGGATGCAATATGTCCAGGGACAACCCGGGAATGATGATTATGCCAATGCCTATGTGATCCCGCATCAAGCGGGATGGACTTCGTCTCTTGCGGCTTATACGACTGTGGGGGCAACGCCGGATATGAATGCTGCTTCATGCTGGAACACCTCCCCGAATTATAATGTTTGGTTTACATTTACGGCTACAAATCCGAAGGTGAAACTAAGTGTCTTACGGGGCGGCTCCTACGGCAGTATCCAATCTATCAATGCGGCAATATGGGAATCGGACGGAACGACGGAGGTGGCTTGTAACAAATATGTTAATGTAGGGGATAACGTCTATGTGCAGGCTTTGAATCTAACACCGGGAAATACGTATTATGTATCGGTTGACAATTACTATTCCTATTATCGCGGTACGTTTACCTTAGCAATGGATACGGCGGTGGATTACGACTTTTACGAAGGAGCGATTGAGATACAGCATC
>WFZU01000115.1 GCA_015489405.1 Bacteroidales bacterium | reverse complement strand
TTTCCCTGCACGTCCGTGCAGGGCTACAAAGATTTCACTCCTACGGAGCGGCATTTTGTTAATTATGAATTGTTAATTTTAAATTATAAATTATTGAATATTAGTAATTTACAACAAAGTCTTTTCTGTGAAACTCTGTGCAGTACTCCGTGTTCCTCTGTGGATAAACAAAAAACACATTGTATCATTGTATAATTGAATAATTGTACCATTGTATAATTGTATAATTGAATCATTGAATTATCGCATCATCGCATATTTGGGGCTTGTCCATAAAGTGAAGAACCCGGGATAGCATATTCAATAAGGGATCCTGAGTATTGAATCCAAAATAAATTCTCCGGAAAAACAAAAATATATGTACCTTTGCTGCTCAAAAATAATACACTCATTGCGTTTTTTAACGCTGTAAAATAGGCATTTCAGTATGAAAACATTATATTTAACATCCGGGATGAGAACACTTCTTTCTATTTTTCTTTTCCTTTCTACAAGTTTTCAGGTATTGCTTGGACAGAATACGCATACCTATTGGTTGGACAGCGAAGCCGATGAATATGTAAAATGTGCAGAACCCTATGCTCCTGACCGGATTTTCTCCAATGTAATGATTGGTAATTATTCCACTTCCTATCCTGAACTTTTTACGCAATACAAAAACAAAATGTTCATTTTTGACTATGAATTGAACGTATTGGCAAACCAACAGCTTGACCAATTGGATGGTTACGAAATAATGATTTACGGAGTACTGGACAAACAGAATAACGAACCGGTCGTATGGGGCAGGGCGATGAATATCGACGGAGGCGACAACCAGCTGGTTATCATTCATTTCAGCTCACAATTAGAAATACAATCCTATGCTTTCTACGGAGATGAATCCACACAGGAATATTTCATGTCTGCATTCAAAGACGACAACGGAGACTATGTCTTCGCAGCCTCCAACTCCCTGCAGTCGCTGGAAGGGAATGTCATTTTGACAAAAGTCAATCCGGCGGGCGAACAAATCCAATACACCTTAATGGACAATATGGAATCCTACAAAACAAAGATTATCAATGCCCCCGGAGATTATTATTATCTGTTGAATGTATTCAATCTTTACAAACTGGACACGGACTTCAATATAATGGACAGCTACGATTATCCGGATACGCTTTCGGTCAATCCGGACATAGATATTGAAATAGCGGAAGATAACAAACTCGTTGTTCCGGGCACCTATATGTCCCCTCCGGTGCCGGGTTCTCCGACGGTGATTGACATGGGATATATTGAATTCACCTCCGACTATCAACCGGTCTATGAACAAACGATGGGTGCCTACGACACTGTTGATTTCGGACGGTTTATCAGCGTCAGCGGTTGGGATACGCTATATCTGGCAGGAGATAAAAACTTGCAAAACAATCCGCCCGATGATTCCTGGGTCTCCATATACAGGATTCGCAATCAGGAAATTGAACAGCAGTGGAATATCGGCGGACAAGGTCAATACACGCCGGGTTCCTTGGAAAGTCTTGAAAATGGAGGGTTTATTGCCGGCATCAATGACTGGGATTTTTATACTTATCCGGGCGAACAAAAACAACGGGATGTATTGCTCTACACGGAAAATTATGGCGATACCGCCGTAGGTGTTTTCCCGGCAGCCGTGCCGGAAGAAATAATCGTCTATCCGCAACCCGCAGACCGTCAATTATTTATAAAAAACACCTCGCCGGGACTCCGTTTCTCTCTCCGGGATATGCAAGGGAAATTATGTTACCGCACCAAAACAGATGCTCAAAACCGTGTACACCTCCCTCCCTTGGCTCCGGGAATATATTATTATCGCTTGGAAGACCGGCATACCACAGTGAAATCGGGAAAATTATTGGTGCATTAAAAATTTGTTTTTCATATTATTATTTTCCTACATTTGCGAACAATGAAACACAGTGTTGTTTTCATTATAAGTAATTGTATTTCAATATTTTATTATCTGCACTATGGAAATAAATAAAGATATTACGATCGAGGAATTGACCGAGCAATACGCATTCTCCGTCAATTATTTATCCAAAAAAGGAATACGCTGCATCGTCTGCGGAGAACCTATTTGGGGAACCCTGGAAGAAGCTTGTGAAGAGAAAGGTTTTTCTCCGGAAGAAATCGAGCAGGTCGTCCAAGAGTTGAATGAATTGAAAGAGCAAGACCAGCCCGAAGAATATATGAAGAAATTTAATTTTAAGAAAATATAGTGTTCACACACACTTTATTAACATTTTAGTAATAAAAATAGAATTGATATGAATAATGCAATTTTTGAATTTCCGTTTCCGGATAATGAACCGGTCAAGAGCTATGCTCCCGGATCTGCAGAACGGAAAGAATTACGCGCAAAGCTGGAAGAATTGAAATCCCAAGTGATTGAAATTCCGCTTATCATCGGGGGTAAAGAAGTGCGTACCGGAGATATGGGGACGGTCGTGATGCCTACTAATCACGGACACGTCTTGGCGACCTACCACAAAGCGGGTCCCAAAGAGGTGGAGATGGCTATCGAAGCAGCTTTGAAAGCCCACGAAGCCTGGTCATCTATGGCTTGGCAAGAACGCGCTTCCATTACGCTGAAAATAGCGGAACTCCTCGCCGGAAAATACCGCTCCCTCATCAATGCAGCCACGATGCTCGGACAGGGAAAAAATCCTTTTCAAGCGGAAATCGATTCCGCTTGTGAGACCATCGACTTTTTGCGTTTCAATGCCGAATACGCTTCTTTCATCTATGCTCAACAACCCAACTCCGCAGCCGGTATCATCAACCGCTTGGAATACCGCCCCTTGGAAGGCTTTGTCTTTGCGTTGTCTCCTTTCAATTTCACTTCCATCGCTTCCAATCTTAACCTGGCTCCCGTCCTGATGGGCAATGTTACGGTATGGAAACCGAGTTCTACGGCTATCTATTCCAACTATATGCTGATGCAAATATTCCAAGAAGCCGGCGTGCCTGACGGCGTGATTAACTTTATCCCGGGCAAAGGTTCGACCATCGGTAATGTGGTCTTCAATCACAAAGACCTTGCCGGCGTACATTTCACGGGTTCGACGAATACGTTCCAACATTTTTGGAAAATCATCGGCAACAATATCAAAAAATTCAAATCCTATCCGCGCATAGTGGGCGAAACCGGAGGAAAAGATTTTATCTTTGCTCACCAAAACACCAATACCCGGATGCTTGCTACCGCCATTACGCGGGGCGCTTTTGAATATCAAGGACAAAAATGTTCGGCAGCCTCCCGCGCTTACATTCCGGAATCTATCTGGGATGAAGTGAGAGGCTTCCTCGAAGAAGATTTGCAAAGCATCAAAATGGGAGACGTGATGGAGTTTGACAATTTTGTCAATGCCGTGATAGACGAAGCTGCTTTTGACAGCATCGCTTCCTACATTGATGCCGCACATCAAAGTGATGTGGCGGAAGTTATTATAGGTGGAAAATATGACAAATCCGAAGGCTATTTCATTGAACCTACGGTAATCTTAACGACTGATCCTCATTTTGTTACCATGGAAGAAGAAATTTTCGGCCCGGTACTCACCGTATATGTTTATCCGGATGATAAATTTGAAGAAACCCTGGATTTGTGTAACAACACTTCTCCTTATGCTTTGACCGGCGCCATATTCTCCCAAGACCGGGAAATCATCAACCTGATGACACAAAAATTGCGCTACGCAGCAGGGAACTTCTATATCAACGATAAACCCACCGGAGCCGTGGTTGATCAACAACCTTTCGGTGGAGCACGCGGTTCGGGTACCAATGACAAAGCCGGCAGTTATCTCAACTTAATCCGTTGGACCTCACCACGTACGATCAAAGAGACCTTTGATGCACCGCTGGATTACCGTTATCCTTTTTTGTCAAGTGAAGAATAAATCATATAAAAACAAACAATTATGAGTGTAAATATTAAAGAAGTATTGAAACGCCTCGGGATTGAAGAAATCAATCAAGGGGTATCTACCGGAGAGCAATGGTACGAAACAAGCGGAGCTATTACCGAATCCTATTCTCCGATTGACGGTTCGCTGGTAGCGAAAGTGAAAAACGGAACGATGGATGACTATGAAATGGTCATCGGCAAAGCCCAAGAGGCTTTCAAAACCTGGCGGCAAGTGCCGGCACCTCAACGTGCGGAAGTCGTCCGTCAAATCGGCAATGCGCTGCGCGAATACAAAGACGACTTGGGTGCCCTGGTAACCTACGAGATGGGCAAAATCCTCGAAGAAGGAAAAGGGGAAGTACAAGAGATGATTGATATTTGTGATTTTGCCGTAGGGCAAGCACGTCTTATCAATGGTATCAATCTGCAATCCGAACGCCCTAATCACCGGCTCTTTGAGCAATACCACCCCTTGGGATTGGTAGGTATCGTAACCTCCTACAATTTCCCCGTAGCAGTATGGGCGTGGAACAGTGCTTTGGCTATCGCTGCCGGCGATGTCGTCATCTGGAAGCCCAGTTCCAAAACCCCCATTACAGCTATTGCTACGCAAAAAATCGTTTCCAAGGTCTTGAAAGACAATGATGTACCCGAAGGAGTATTCAATCTTATCGTGGCTAAATCATCGGTTATGGGAGACAATTTTGTTGGCGACAAACGTATTCCGCTGATTTCAGTTACCGGTTCTACGGCAGTAGGAAAAAGGGTTGGAAAGATTGTCGGCGGCAGACTGGGTAAAACCATCCTCGAATTGGGAGGAAACAATGCTGTCATTATGACACCACACGCCAATCTCGATATGGCAATTCCTTCTACCGTTTTCGGCGCTGTAGGTACTGCCGGACAACGCTGTACCACGACCCGCCGTCTGATTATCCACGAAGATATTTACGACGAAGTCAAAGAACGCTTGATAAAAGCTTATCAACAACTGGTCGATCGTATCGGCAATCCTTTGGAAGGCAAATTGATTGGACCGCTGATTGACCACAATTCGGTTACCTTGTTTAAAAATGCCGTGGCAGCCGTCCAAGAAGAAGGCGGTAAAATCCTGTTCGGTGGCGAGGTGCTGGAAGGTGGCGAATATGCTTCCGGCAACTATGTAGTGCCCTGTATTGCCGAAGCAGAAAATCATTTCCATATCGTTCAAGAAGAGACTTTTGCTCCTATCGTCTATCTTTTGAAATATTCCGGTGATGTGATGAATGCCATCGAAATTCAAAATGATGTTCCGCAAGGTCTTTCCTCCGCTATCTTTACCGACAATATGCGCGAAGCTGAATTATTCTATTCTGCTGTGGGTTCCGATTGCGGTATCGCTAATGTAAACCAAGGAACTTCCGGTGCTGAAATCGGGGGTGCTTTCGGTGGCGAAAAAGATACCGGCGGTGGACGTGAGTCCGGTTCGGATGCTTGGAAAGCCTATATGCGCCGGCAAACCAGTGTCGCCAATTACGGATTGGATTTACCCCTGGCACAGGGAATTAAGTTTGATAT
>WFZU01000114.1 GCA_015489405.1 Bacteroidales bacterium | reverse complement strand
TTTCCGAAACTCTCTTTTCACAAACCACGTACGCAGTAGAAGTAAATTAAGTAATGCATAAAAGAGTTTTCGCAATAAGGGGTGCCTGTTAAAGACTTTCCCCAGACTTTTTTTTATCGGGTCGTATTTCATGTGTTCAGTAATTTATTTTGCAAACCGGTTAGATGCAGGCAAACCGCTCAAATCGCACAGACATCAAGCAGCGGTTGAGCATACGCAGCTGTTCTAATCATCATCTTTCAGCAGTCGCTCAATATTCTCAATATAGTCAAGAGAGTCATCTAACAGGAAGCGCAATTCGGGTATGGTGCGGATTTGTTTCCCAATACGTTTAGCAAGATGATACCTTATTTCGCTGCTCCCCTTGTGTATCAGGTGATAGGCTTCTTCCGGATCTTTGGCAGGGAAAAGACTGACGTAAACTTTTGCAATAGCCAAGTCCCGGGTAACATGCACGCGTGTTACCGTAATCATAATATTGCCCAATTCGTTCCAAATCCCTTTGGTAAATATCTCTCCCAATTCCTTCTGTATCAGGCTGGCAACTTTCTTTTGTCTGATGGTTTCCATGCAATATTATTTTTTTGTAAAAAACGGCACTCCGGTGCTCTTGCCAAATATTTTCTCCTGGATACCGGATGCGTTTTCATTTTTTCCGCAAAACATACACATCCCACCGTCTTTGCGCAAGCAAAAACGGAAGACATATTCCGGAGAAAAGCGGAATTTAGATAGTCATAATATCCTTTTCTTTCTTACTCAAAAGTTCGTCGGCTTTCTTGGTGTATTCATCCGTCAACTTTTGAATATCATCCATCAAGCGTTTTACGTCATCTTCGGGCACCCCTTCTTTCTCGAGCGCTTTGGCATCATCATTTCCGCTACGGCGAATATTCCGGATGGAAATTTTCGCATTTTCCGTTTCATGCTTTGCCAATTTCACCAACTCTTCGCGCCTCTCTCCGGTAAGGGTGGGCACTTGTATCCGGATAATGTCTCCTTCATTGCTCGGGTTAAATCCCAGATTGGCAGCCAAAATTGCCTTTTCAATGGTCCCGATAACACTCTTGTCCCAAGGTTGAATGATGATCTGACTCGAATCGGGACAAGTGATGTTGGAAGTCTGGTTGAGGGGGGTCATTGTCCCGTAATAGTCTATTACGACACCTTCCAGCATATCCGGAGAAGCCTTGCCGGCACGAATTTTATGAAAGGCATACTCTAAATGTTCAATAGACTTTTGCATCGATTCTTTGACGTCATCATAAACCATTTTGCATTCTTCTAACATAATATGTTGATTTTATTGTTTTTATTTTACCAATGTTCCTATTTTCTCACCATTAAGTACTTTCAAAAGGTTTCCACGGGTATTCATATCGAATACATAGACCGGAAGTTGATTTTCTTCGCACATGGCAAAAGCGGTAATATCCATCACTTTTAATTTTTTTTGTATGGCTTCGCCGAAAGTCAATTCGTCAAATTTTACGGCACCGGGATTTTTTTCGGGGTCTGCATCATAGATGCCATCCACTCTTGTGCCTTTAAGAAAGATCTGTGCTTTCACTTCCAAAGCACGCAAAACCGATGCCGTATCGGTAGTGAAATACGGATTTCCGGTACCTCCGGACACGATAACCACCTTTTTCTCGGAGAGGTATTGAATCGCTTTCTTGCTGCTCATCAACTCACTGACAGGACCCATCTCAAAACTTGACAGGAGAACGGTAGGCACTCCTTGCTTGTTCAATTCCGCTTGCAGTGCAAGGCTGTTAATCGTTGTTGCCAACATGCCCATATAGTCTCCTTGTACCCGGTCCATTCCCCGGGCGGCGCCTTGCACTCCACGGAAAATGTTACCGCCACCGATGACCACGCATATCTCCGTACCCATATCGCGGGCATCACGAATCTCCGCAGCATAATCCGAAAGGCGCTGGGGTGCAATACCATACTCCAAATCTCCCATCAAAGATTCGCCACTCAATTTCAACAATATTCTCTTAAATATCATAAGTTGTATATTTTGTGCAAATGTATATATTATTTCTGTATTTTGAGAAAGAAAATTTTGATAATTATTAATCCGATTTTCTTTGTATCTTTGCCGCTCATAAATCGTTTTTAGGTCATACTGGACAAACACAAAAATAACAGCGAAATGAAAGTGAAAATCGTAAATAAGTCAAAACATCCGCTGCCGGAATACAAAACGCCTCTTTCGGCGGGAATGGACTTGCGTGCCGATCTCGATGAGCCGGTTCTTATAGAGCCTATGCAACGTGTGTTGATTCCCACCTCCCTGTATATGGCTTTGCCGGAAGGCTTTGAAGCGCAAGTGCGACCCCGCTCCGGCTTGGCTGTCAAAAAAGGCATCTCCGTTCTCAACAGTCCGGGGACGATTGACGCCGACTACCGGGGTGAAATAAAAGTGATACTCATCAATTTGTCCGGTGAAAAGGTCTTGATTGAGGACGGGGAACGAATCGCCCAAATGATTATCAGCAAACACGAGCGTGTCGTGTGGGAACCCTGCGAAGTCTTAGATGAGACGGAGCGCGGAGCCGGAGGCTTCGGAAGTACCGGAAATAAGTAACAAATACGGTTTTAAAACACGATAGACAATATCCGTCAGAACGCTAATCATAACCCTTGCTTTCGTCTCCACGTAATACAAACATCCATGCACTATAACAGAAGATACTTCACCCGTTTCATCTTTTTATCCTCGCTGCTTTTGATGTTGGCATGCCATTCGTCGAGCAACATTGTTTCGCCTAAGCAGCAACACGATTCCGACCCGTTGTTTATGGAGGGAGAAAAAGCTAAATTAACCGGTAACACCGGAAAAGCAAAAGAAATATTCGGACGCTATATAGAGCTCTTTCCCGGAGACGGTGCCGGATATTACGAGTTGGCAAGATTAACATTGAACGATTACGATTTTGATAAAACCCTGGGCTTGCTGAAAAAAGCCGTCAGTCTCGAGCCTGACAACAAATATTATCAACTGCTATATGCCAAAGTTTTAGTCAAAGCGGGAGACCTTGCCGCTGCCGATAAGGAATATGAAAAATATATCAAACACTTCTCCGCCGGAATGGAAATATACAAACAGTATGTCAATCTGCTGGTAAGAGAAAACAAAATCCAAAAAGCCATCGATCTGTACGACCGCTTGGAGGAGAAAACTTGCATCAATAGAGAGATTTCCATGCAAAAAAAAGATTTATATCTGATGCAGGGGAAGATGGAAAAAGCGATTCAGGAGATTGAAAAGTTGTCCGCTGCATTTCCCGGGGATATTCATGTTCTATATACGTTGGCCGACCTTTACAGTTCTAACAAACAAAGCGGGAAAGCTCTTGCCGTGTATAAAAAAATTCTTCGCTCGGATCCGGATGATCCTTATGTCTATCTCGGACTTGCAGACTACTATTCAAAACACCTTATGCGGGACAGCAGTTTGATATTTATTCAAAAGAGCTTCCATAATCCGCAATTGGACATAGAAGTCAAGGAGAATATATTGAAAACACTTTCCCGGGAAGATTACGATTATACTACGCTCAACATGCTTGCCCAAACACTTTTGCAGGTGCATCCCAATGATGCTTCGGCATATACCATGTTCGGAGATATTGAATACGAGCAACGCCATTTCCTGTCTGCCGATAGTGCCTATCGAAAATCCCTCCGGCTCAATCCCGATCAATATGAAGTATGGGAAAATCTTCTGTATATTGATGAAAGAACCAATCGCCCCGATTCAAGTATCAATGACGGCTTGAAAGTCATAGCTCTTTTTCCGGTTCAACCCATCCCTTATCTATTGTTAGGGGCTGCATATTACAAGAAAAAAGAGTATCAAAAAGCGGTCGAAATATTGGAAGAGGGAAAACAATGGACACTTAATCAAATAGATTTGAGTATCCGTTTCAACGTTTATCTGGGCGATGCCTACAATGAATTGAAAAACTATGAAGCCTCCGACAAGGCTTACGATATGGTACTGTTACTGTCCCCTGATGATGATTATACGCTTAACAATTATGCCTATTTTCTCGCCCTCCGGGGCGAAAAGCTTGAGAAGGCAAAAGAGATGGCAAAAAGAGCTTGTGCATTGGACGAAGGCAATGCATCTTATCTTGATACCTATGCTTGGACACTGTTTAAGTCTAAAGAATATTCCGGAGCCGGGCAGCAAATCATCAAAGCAATACAAGCCGGAGGGGACAAGAATCCCGTAATCCTTGAACATTACGGAGACATATTGTGGAAACTTGGTAAGCACAAGGAAGCCGTAGAAAAATGGAAAGAAGCGGCAAAAGCGGGGAATGCATCCGCCCTGTTGCAAAAGAAAATAAAATACAAAAAATGGTTTGAAAAATGAAGAAAATAATTTCTCCGGTGCGGCTTTTTCTTTACGCTCTTTTCTTGCTCTCTCTCGGAATGACAGCCTGCAAGACTCATCTTCCCATAGTCCCGGGAAATACTGCTCCGGAGCAGCAAAAAGCCGGTGAAGTTTTTCAATCCATGAAAGCAAATGAGCTGAAATTTAATACGCTTCGCGCTAAATTTACGATGACTGTCATCAAAAACGGAAAGAAAACAAAGCTCAACGGACAGTGGAGGATAAAAAGGGATAGTCTGATTTGGATTACCCTCTCTCCGGCTCTCGGCATAGAAGCGCTTCGCATAATGCTCTCCAATGACAGTGTGAAATTTTTGAACCGTATCAACAAGACGTATTTCGTGGGGGACATCAGGTATGTAAAAGACTTCGTCAATACGAATATTGATTTGGATGTCATTCAAGCTTTGCTGATCGGCAATGACCTCACCTTTTATGAGAATGCCGGATTTAAGTTAGTTACTGCGAAAGGAAATTATATACTTGTCAGCCCTTCGCGGCGAAAACTCCGGAAATATTACCGTAGTCAAGATGACGAGGATTATGTGTTTAATCAACGTATCACGTTGAAAACCAATACTTTTAAGAT
>WFZU01000113.1 GCA_015489405.1 Bacteroidales bacterium | reverse complement strand
CCGTAATATTGCACTCATCGGCGGTGCAAAAACGGGTAAGACCACATTAGCCGAAGATATGCTTTTTGAAGGAGGAATTATCAATCGCCGGGGAACCATAGAGGACAAAACGACGGTTTCCGACTATCGTCCCATCGAGCATGAACGGGAAAATTCTATCGTTTCCACGGTTATGTACACCGAATACAACGGTAAAAAAATTAATATCATAGATACGCCGGGTTTTGACGACTTCGTCGGGGAAGCTATTGCTGCCCTGCATGTCAGTGAGGTTGCCATTATGACGGTTAGCGGACAAAACGGTGTGGAAGTCGGAACGGAAATCAGCTGGAGAAATGCTCAAAAAGCAAATGTCCCCGTGATTTTCGCCATTAACCATCTGGAACACGAAAATTCCAATTTTGAGGAAGCGGTAAATCAAATAAAAGCTTCCTTCAACGGCAGTTTTGCAGCGATGCAGTATCCGGTGAATCAAGGAAAGGGGTTTAATTCTTTTATTGATTTGATTCAGATGAAAATGTACAAATATCCGGAAGACGGTGGGAAACCCGAGATTCTGGATATTCCGGATAACGAAAAAGATAAAGCCGAAGAGATGCAAATGGCTTTTATCGAAGACCTTGCTTCCAGCGATGAGGCCTTGATGGAGAAATTTTTCGAAGAAGGTACGTTGACGCCCGAAGAAATTCATAAAGGATTGGAAGCCGGTATTCGCTCCCGTGAGCTTTTCCCCATTCTGTGTGTCAATGCCAAACAAAATATGGGGGTTGGACGTTTGTTGGAATATATCACGAACAATTGTCCGGCGCCGGATCAAATGCCTCCCGCCAAGACGGTCGATGGAGAGGATATCCCATTGGATCCGAAGGGAGAACCCGTTTTGGGAGTTTTCAAAACGACTATCGAATCACACCTCGGAGAAGTCTTATTCTTCAAAGTCTATAGCGGTGTGATAGAAGAAGGGGTAGATATGGTGAATACCAACAACGGAAATAAGGAGCGTCTTACGCAACTTTATGTGATGTATGGTAAAAACAGGGAAAAAGTTTCCAAATTGGTTGCCGGAGATATTGGCGCTACCGTAAAACTCAAAAGTACCGGAGTGAATGACACTTTGGTAGCACAAAAGGGACGGCAAATAAAATTGGCTCCTATCGTCTTCCCCGAACCTAAATTCCGTGTCGCTATCAGCGCTGAAAATCAATCGGATGATGAAAAATTAGGTCAAATATTGACCAATATGTCCAAAATGGACAAAACGTTGATATTCCATTTTTCAAGGGAATTGAAACAACTTATCCTTGCAGGACAAGGAGAACTTCACCTGAGTATTGTCAAAAAAATTATTGAAGGCGAAGAGGGAATCCCCGTTGTCTATGATACTCCGAAGATTCCTTACAGGGAGACGATAACACGTTCTGCCAAAGCTAACTACCGTCACAAAAAACAATCCGGAGGTTCGGGACAATTCGGCGAAGTCCACATGATGATAGAGCCTTACCGCGAGGGCATGGAATATTCCACGGAATTTCCGAATCGTGGAGAGGAGGTTATTGACCTTGAATGGGGTGGCAAACTCGTGATGATTAATTCCATCGTGGGTGGGTCTATTGATTCCCGCTTCTTCCCGGCTATTATCAAGGGAGTTATGGAACGTATGGAAACCGGTCCGCTGACCGGATCTCATGCCCGTGATATTGTCTTCTACGTATATGACGGAAAAATGCACCCTGTTGATTCTAACGAAATTTCTTTCAAACTTGCCGGAAGAAATGCCTTTAGTGAAGCTTTCAAAAAAGCCGGTCCGCAAATCCTCGAACCTATCTATAATGTCGAAGTTTTAATGCCCGAAGAATACATGGGGGATGTGATGACAGACCTGCAAGGCAGAAGAGCGATCATTCAAGGAATGGACAGGGAAGGAAAATACCAAAAAATCACCGCTAAGGTGCCTTTGGCAGAAATGAACAGATATTCTACCGCTTTGAGTTCCATCACTTCCGGTAGGGCAATGTATTCTATGTCATTTGCAGAATACAGCAATGTGCCGCCGGATATTCAACAAGAATTGCTCAAAGCCTACGAGGCTGCCAAAGAAGAAGATTAGCGTTACTTTTTTCGTGAATATGAAAAAGGCTCGTCCCGGAGGGAGGAGCCTTTTTTTTATTTCTTCGAAGAAGAAAAAAATTTCGTAAAAAATTTCTGTTACCTAAGCAATATTTCCATATCTTTGCCTACTCATAAAATAATAAAATATGGCAAAGAAAGTATTAGACATAGTAGGTGCAGGAGTTCTCTACGGAGAAGATGTAACCAAGGTATTTGAGCATGCGAAGGCAAATAATTTTGCTATCCCGGCAGTCAATGTTACCAGCAGTTCGACCGTTAATGCGGTCTTGGAGGCTGCGCGTGAGGTCAATTCTCCGGTTATCATTCAATTCTCCAACGGAGGAGCTCATTTTTATGCCGGCAAAGGATTGAGCAATGACGGGCAAAAGGCAGCTATCGAAGGAGCCCGTTCCGGAGCGAAACATATTCATTGGTTGGCGGAAGCATACGGCGTTCCGGTGATATTGCACACCGACCACGCTGCACGGAAATTGTTGCCTTGGATTGACGGTCTTTTGGAATTGGGCGAAAAACATTTTGAGAAAAAAGGAAGACCGCTTTTCTCTTCCCATATGCTTGACCTCTCGGAAGAGCCTTTGGAAAAAAATATTGAAACCTGCAAAGCCTATCTCGAAAGGATGTCCAAAATCGGAATGACGTTGGAGATAGAATTGGGTATCACCGGCGGTGAAGAAGACGGTGTGGACAATAGCGATGTCGATAACGCCAAACTCTATACACAACCGGAAGAAGTTGCATACGCTTATGAGGAATTACGCAAAATCAGCGATCGTTTTACGATTGCCGCCTCTTTCGGTAATGTGCATGGAGTTTACAAGCCCGGCAATGTACATCTCCAGCCGGTAATCTTGCACAATTCGCAAAACTATATTCGTGAAAAATACGGTCTGTCCGAAGAAAAACCGGTAAATTTTGTGTTCCACGGAGGTTCCGGTTCCAGCCCTGCTGAAATCAGTGAAGCAGTGTCCTATGGTGTCGTGAAAATGAATATTGACACCGACACGCAATGGGCTTATTGGGACGGAGTCAGAAAATATGTAGCTAAAAATTTCGATTATCTCCAATCGCAAATCGGCAACCCCGAAGGAGATGATAAACCCAATAAGAAATATTACGATCCCCGCAAATGGTTGAGAGAAGGGGAAATGTCGATGGTGGAGAGATTGCGCACGGCTTTTGAAAATTTACATTGTATAGATAGAAATTAATAAAAATTATCAGGTTATGAAAAAACAATTACTTTTTGCATTTATGCTGTCCGCTATGCTGAGTCTTACCGGATGGAGTCAAACAACGATCTTCGAACAAGACTTTTCGTCCGGATTTGGAGATTTTACTAATTATTCTGTTACGGGAGACCAAACTTGGGAAATAGCGGAACAGTATGGCAACGAAGCACCCTGTGCCAAAATGACCGGTTATGATAGTGGTACTTCTTATGAAAATGAAGACTGGCTGTTTACGCCGGCTTTCAGTCTTGTGGATGTTGAGAATCCCGTGTTTTCTTTTGATAACGCAACGAAGTATGACGGAAATGCGCTCGAACTGTACATTTCTACGGACTTCACCGGCGGCGACCCCAACGAAGCTACTTGGGAAAGTTTAAGCTTTACAGCCTCTACCGGCAATTACACTTGGACTCCTTCGGGAGACATTGATTTATCCGCTTTCAGCGGTTCCAACGTGTATATCGCTTTTAAATATACTTCTACTTCGGAAGCCTCTGCTACCTGGGAAATAGACAATGTCAAATTAATGGGTGGCAGTACTCCTCCGCCGAGTGGCAGCACAATTTTTGAGCAAGATTTTGCCGATGGCTTCGGTGATTGGACCAAAGTCAGTGTCTTGGGAGACGCTCAGGAATGGGCGATTGATGATGTTCACGGCGTTGACGGTACTCCTTGTGCTAAAATGTCCGGCTGGGATGGTGGTGCTTCCAATGAGAACGAAGACTGGTTGATTTCTCCGTCTTATAATTCCGATGATTATTCCGGCGAGGTATTGAGTTTTCAAAATGCCACCAAATACGACGGAAACGCTATGGAATTGTACGTTTCCACGGATTATAACGGAGGCAATCCCAATGATGCTACTTGGGAGAGTTTGAGTTTTACCGCTTCTACCGGAAATTGGGAGTGGACCCCTTCGGGGAATATTGACCTTTCCGCCTATACCGGCGAAAATGTGCATATTGCGTTCAAATATACCAGTACATCCGAACAGTCCGCTGCTTGGGAAGTGGATAATATCCAGTTGCTCGGAGAACCGAATGCCGTAAGTGAGAAAGCGTGGGAAGCATGGAACGTTTATCCGAATCCAAGTCAAGGAGTATTCAATATCCGCAATGCTACCGGCGAAAATATCCATATCTCCGTTTTCAATATCCTCGGCTCAAAAGTTTATGATGCCGTTTCGTCATCCGCTTTAAGCCGTATTGAGCTGAAGTCTGTACCCGGAACCTATTTCATTCAAATTAAAAATGAAACATCCGCTATCGTGTACAGTCAAAAATTGATTGTCCGCTAAATCTTTCCAATAGAACGATAAGTTTATATTGGTGAGAACAAGGACAGATGCCCCCGGGTATCTGTCCTTGTTGTTTTCGCAGAAGATTGTAAAGGGTTGAATAGCTCAAAAACAAACCGGCCGGCATTGCAAAATAATTGTCATTCGATACGGCTAAAATACATACCTTTGCACGAAACATAAAAAACAAATGTTATGATACAAAAAGAGATAGAAAAAGAACTGAACAAGCAAATACGCCTTGAATTTGAGTCCGCCTATTTATACCTCTCCATGTCTTCCTATTTGAGTACTATTAACCTCAACGGTTTTGCTCACTGGATGCGTCTTCAATACGAAGAAGAACAACAACACGCTATGCGCATGTACGATTATGTGATAGAGCGTGGAGGGAGAGTATTGTTGGAAGCTATTACCGCACCGCAACACGAATGGAAGGATATCATAGAAATATTCGAGCATACCTTGCAACACGAAAGAGGGGTTACCGAAAGAATCAATTTTATGGTGAATCTCGCTATCGATAAGCGTGACCACGCTACGGTTAATTTCTTACAATGGTTTATAGACGAACAAGTGGAAGAAGAAGCTAATGTTGAGGATATCCTCTCACAGTTGAAGTTGATTGACGGAAAAGGTACCGGCTTGTTTATGCTTGACAGGGAAGCCAAATTGAGAGTCAACACTCCACCACCGCCGGCATAATCCGGGAAAATACAGAGCGGGATGAAGATAGGTTTTGATGCCAAAAGGCTTTTGTACAATCGCAGCGGCTTAGGTAACTACAGTCGCAATATGCTTGCGTATTTACAAACGTATTTTCCCGAGGAGGAGTATTATCTTTTTGCGGTCGATCGCCCCGGCAAGATTCCTTTTACGCCTGCGGCGAATACGCATTTTGTTCACCCCTCCGGCGATTTCGGTGCGTCCCGGGCAGCCTATTGGCGGAGCAAAGCTATCATGCGGGAGAAAAAGTTTGAAGCACTGGATATTTTTCATGGATTGAGCGCCGAATTGCCTGTGGGTATCAGCAAAACGAAGGTGAAATCCGTGCTCACCATACACGATGTGATATATCTCCGTTATCCGCATTTATACCGCTTTATCGACCGCAAAATATATCATTGGAAAACCAAAAAAGCTTGTAAAGAAGCCGGCAAAATCATTGCTGTCAGCCGTCAAACGAAGGAAGATATCATCCGTTTCTACAAAGTAGATGAAAAAAAAGTGGAAATCGTCTATCAGGGATGCAGTCCGCTTTTTGCTCAAAAACTAACCGCAGAACAGCGGCAAAGCATTCGCGAAAAATATCATTTGCCGGACGAATATTTACTGATGGTAGGGACTATCGAAGAACGCAAAAATGCGCTTACGCTTGTCAAAGCTTTACATCAACACCACATTCCCATTCCTTTGGTCTTGGTCGGAAGGGAAACGAAATATGCCCGGGTAATCAAAGATTATATCCGGCAAAACAAGTTGGAAGAGCAAATATATTTTCTTCATAACGTATCTTCCGGCGACCTTCCGGGCATCTATCAAAATGCAAAAATATTTCTCTATATATCTGTTTTTGAGGGCTTTGGTATTCCTTTGCTCGAAGCTTTTCATTCCGGTGTGCCGGTCATAGCCAGCGATATTGATGTCTTTGCGGAAGTTGCCGGAGATGCGGCTCTTTTTGCACAAAAAAATAATGTCGAAGATACGGCGGAAAAAATCAAACGGCTGTTGCAAGACGAAGAAGAAAGGGCGAAGTTGATAGCGCTTGGCAATGCACGTAAAGAGCGTTTCAGTCCGCAACGAATAGCTCAAGACCTGATGAAAGTATACCAAAATATGTTGTCATAAATGAAAAAAATATCGGTCGTCATTATCACGTTCAATGAAGAAGCCAATATCAAAGATTGTCTGCTTTCCGTGCAAGAGGTGGCGGATGAAATTTGGGTTGTTGATTCTTTTTCTACGGACCGTACTCAAGCTATTTGCGAGACCTTTGATGTTCATTTTGTGCAACACCCGTTTGAGGGGTACAGCGAGCAAAAAAATTATGCCGACGGTCTGTGCCGCTACGATTATATTTTGTCCCTTGATGCCGACGAACGGTTGAGTCCGGCATTGATAGAGGCTATCAAAAGGGAGAAGGAAGCCGGCTTTACTGCAGATGCTTATCTCTTCAACCGTCTGAATTTCTATTGCGGAAAAGCGATACGTCATGGCGGCTGGTATCCCGACCGGAAAATCCGTTTGTGGAAAAAGTCTGCCGGAAAGTGGTCGGGTGACCGTCTCCACGAAGTGCTCACATTAGCCCCCGGGGCAAAGACTAAAAAGTTGGAAGGAGACCTGCTCCATTATTCTTTCCGGTCTATTGCACAACACATTGCGCAGATAAATACATTTTCGGATTTAAAAGCCCGTATGGACCACGAAAAAGGGAAAAAATCAGGGCTATTGAAGATCCTCACCTTGCCGCTGCTGAAATTTTTTTCCCTTTGGGTAATAAAAGGCGGAATACGGGACGGATATTACGGGCTGGTGATTGCCGTCAATTCGGCTCATTTTACTTTTTTGAGATATACGAAATTGGCGGAGCTGAATAAGAAAAAATTAGGATAAGAACCGGTGGGAGATGAATGTAGCTTTTATCAATACGAAAAATTTTTGGGGTGGCGGAGAAAAACTGCACTTTGAGTATGCGCTTCAGTTCAGGGAATTGGGACACCGGGTCTATATGATTACCGCCCGGAACAGTCCGCTCCACCGGCGCTGCCAAGAAGCCGGCATTCCTGTCTTTGCTATCCGTCTGCGCAATCTATCTTTCCTCAATCCTTGGAATTATTACCGTTTAGCTACCTTCTATAAAAAAGCAGATATAGACACTCTCATCATTTCCAATTCGCCGGATTTGAAGACCGGCGGACTGGCGGCATATTTTGCAAGAGTTCCCAAGATAGTGTATTTGAGAGGTTTAGCGGTGCCGATCAAAAAAAATCCTCTCAATGCGTTTCTCTTTTATAAAGTGATAACGCATCTGGTGCCCAACTCCTATGCAACGAAGCGTACGACGTTTTCGCATTTTGATTCCCGGAAACTTGAAGCCAAAACAAAAGTAATCTATCACGGTATCGAAACAGAGGAGTTCGAAAGTCCGCCTCAAAAGCCTCTTATTACACGGCAAAAACGAGAAATCATCCTTGGGAATGCCGGTCGCCTCGTCGAACAAAAAGGTCAAGAATATTTAATAGAAGTCGCCGGACATCTTCATAATCAAGGGGTGGATTTCAAACTTTATATCGCCGGTACGGGAGCGTTGGAAGAAAAATTGCAGCGGATGATTGAGCGGAAAGGGCTCCGGGAAAAAGTTATCCTTATGGGTTTTGTTGAGGATATGGCAGCTTTTATGCAGTCCATTGATATTTTTCTTCTTTCTTCCCTTTGGGAAGGTTTCGGTTATGTAATAGTAGAAGCTATGGCAGCCGGAAAACCGGTGGTCGCTTTCCGTCTGTCCAGCAATCCGGAAATAATTACGGACACCCGGACGGGCTATCTTGTTGACTTTCCCGATACGGAGGGGTTTGCAGCCAAAGTGAGAGCATTGATAGAAGACGCGGCATTGCGAAAATCCATAGGTGAGGAAGGGAAGAAGTCCGTACATCAACGTTTTCTCCTTGGCGACCGTATCCGGGAATTTGAACAATATGTCCGGTCGTAGGAAAAAGTCCGGAGACTTTTTCAGATGAAGGCAAGCGCGGGATACATTAGGTTTAGCGGCATTTTCAATATAAATCATTGTCCCAAGTCTAAAATTAGATATTTTTGCAAACAAAAAAGTCCGGCAAAAAAGCCCGGAGCTAATACAATAATTACAAATTTTTCAAGTTTGTAGGGTATGAAAAACGTTGATGATTCAACGCAATAAATATTAATAGTTTATGAGTAAAAACAACCTTCTCTTATCAATCCTTGTGCTTTGGATGGGAAATATGCTGTTTTCGCAGGGTGTGGGAATCGGTGAATGGAGATTTCACACTCCACTCAACAAATTGAACCATATCGCAGGCGGGGACGGAAAGATATACGGCGCAAGTAGTTCGGGTATTTTGTATTTCGACAAAGAAGACAACAGTCTGAACCGGCTTTCTAAAGTCGAAGGGCTGACCGGTGCGGATATTTCCGATATTGTTTACGATGAAGGAAACAAAACGTTGGTAGTAGCCTATGAAAATACGAATATTGATTTAATCAAAGATAACGTCATCGTGAACATCCCGGCTATTTTTCATTCCAATTTGCCGCCCGACCAAAAGAAAATCAATTCGCTGAAAATCATTGACGGGATGACGTATGTCAGTTGTGGTTTCGGAGTGGTACTCTTGGATGTGGATAAGGAAGAAATTTACGACACTTACTACCTCGGAGATATTGACAACCGGGTAAATGTGTACGATATTGCTGCTACCGATACGGCTTTTTTTGCTGCCACCGATATTGGATTATTTTATGGAATGAGAAACGGTGCCCCATTATCGTATTATCAAAATTGGCATAAATACGAAGCGATTCCCGAGAGCGATTCCCTTTTCAATATTATTGACATTTTCCACAATATGATATTTGTCAATAAACCCAGTTCTACCGATTTTGATGACTGGAAAAATGATACGGTGATTTATTATGCTGATAATCAATGGAATGTAAATAGTGGAGAACTGTATTTTGGAGATATATTCGGATTTATTCCACTTGGTGAGGATGAATTTTGTTTGGGGTCGGGCGGGCATTTTATTGTCTATGACAACGATATGAATATAGTGTCCGATGCTTTCGCTTGGGATGGCGATCATTATTCCTACCCCAAGGATGTTTATTATAATGGTAATGAAATCTGGATTGCCGACAACAATTACGGGATCATAAAGTTTAACGGGAACTATCATTCGGAAATTTTTCAGACGAATGTGCCGGATAGGAAGGAGGTCTTTCAAATGTCATCAGCAGGTAATACGGTCGTGAGTGTGGCGGGAGGAATGAATGCTTCTTGGATTTCCCTTTACCACAATTTGCGGATGAATGTTTTTTCCGGTGAACAATGGAATAATTATTCGAAGAAGGACTTCCCTGAATGGGAAAACGGCAGGGACTTGGTTTCCGTCGCTGTCAATCCTCAAAATGAAAATGATATTTGGGTGGGAACCTGGAACCAAGGAATGTATGAGTTTGATAATTCAAGCAAAAAGTTGGTAGCACACTATACGGAAGAGAACAGCTCGTTGCAAAGTTTTGTTTCCGGAAACTATTCCGTCTTGAAAGTAGGTGGAATTTGTTTTGATAAAGACAATCAGTTGTGGGTTAGTAATGCTTCCGCCGAGAAACCGGTCTCGGTAAGGCATCTCAATGGAGAGTGGGAATCTTTTTCCTTGGGAACCTTGGGCAGCAGTATGGAGATAGGTCGTATCATGGCGGACAGTTACGGGCAAAAATGGATTATTTCCAGAAATGCAGAAACATTATTTGCTTTTGACGAGAGACAAAATCCGGGCAATCAAGTGCGGACATTGACTTCCAGTGAAGGAAACGGTAATCTCCCCGGTTCCGTGTTTGCGGTCGCCGAAGACAAAGACGGAGAATTGTGGCTGGGTACAGACCACGGCATCGCTGTCATCTATTCGCCGGAAAACGTATTTACCAACAATAATTATGATGCGCAGCCGATTCTTATTCCCCGTGCTGACAATGACTCTTTGGCGGATATATTATTGGAAAACAATACAATAACCAGCATTGCCGTGGATGGTGCCAACAATAAATGGTTGGGCACTGCCGGAGCGGGCGTTTTTAAAGTTTCCAAAGACGGGTTGGAAGAGATTTTTCATTTTACGGCGGAAAATAGTCCGCTATTGTCCAACACGATTATGGATATTACCATTAATGAAACGACCGGAGAAGTGTTTTTTGGTACTGACAAGGGTATCGTCTCATATAAAAGTACCGCCACCGAAGGAGAACCGACGATGGAAAAAGTCTTGGTATATCCCAATCCGGTCAGACCGGGATATACCGGTCCCATTGCTATCCGGGGACTCACCGCCAATGCCTTTTTTAAGATTACAGATGTTGCCGGCGATTTGGTATATGAAGGACAAGCTGATGGAGGGCAAGCTATTTGGTATGGCAAAAATATGGAAGGTGTCCGGGTTCGTTCGGGCGTATATCTTGTATTTTCAAGCAATGAAGACGGGAGTGAGACCAATGTTGCTAAAATATTGTTCGTTAATTGATGAGCCTCCGGAAATGGTTTTTTCAGTATGAAGATAAGGGAAATACACTCCGGGACATCGTCCCGCCGGACAAGCCGGATGTCTTTTATTAAGCTCTGAATGATGTTGCACAAAACGAAAGGTATCGTACTCAAATCTTTTGCCTACGGAGACAGCAGTTTGATCGTGAAAATATTCACCCGTGAGCGGGGGCTCCAATCGTTTATTCTCCCGGGGATGAAATCCCGGAAAAAAAACAAGCAAAACGCCCTCTATCAAGGACTTAACATCCTGGAACTCATTATCTATCAAAAGGGCGAAAATCAACTCAACTATATCCGGGAAGCAAAGCTCCACACGCTTTATCATATGATACCGCAAGACATCAAAAAAACATCGATTCTCTTTTTTCTCAATGAACTCCTTTATTATTCCATTCCGG
Source organism: Bacteroidales bacterium (assembly GCA_015489405.1). Classification (GTDB taxonomy): domain Bacteria; phylum Bacteroidota; class Bacteroidia; order Bacteroidales; family S143-32; genus S143-32. The sequence continues at coordinate 5,262 of WFZU01000113.1, read as the reverse complement.
AAGAAAAAAATACGGTCTTGTTTGATTTCATAGAGTCGAAACTGCGAATGCTTGATGAAACGAATGCCAACCTCAACGAATTTCACCTTGTTTTTTTGAAAGACTATCTCCGGTATTTGGGCATAGCCCCTAATGCTAATCATTCCGCACGGCAAGCTTTTTTCAATATGCAGTCCGGACAGTTTGAAATGGTGCAAAGCCACGAACTATTGGACCAACAGAACAGTTTGCTGATAGCACAATGGCTAAATCAAGAAAAGCTCCGCCGGTTTTCCCTCACCGAAAGACAGTTTGTGTTGGACATATTGTTGCAATTTTGCCATATTCATATTCCGGGGTTCCGGGAAATGAAATCGCATAAAATTTTGCATACCGTTCTTTCTTGAATGGCGATATTTTTCATCCTCCGGAACCGGCTTTCGATTTAACAAAAAAATAAGTAGAAAACACAATAAATTATCTATTTTTGCATTGTTTTTTCGTGAATGTATTTGCTTGTTTCCCTCATTCTCCCCGGGCTTTGATTGGGGTGTAAGGAATTGAGAAGGGGTGGTATTGACCGGAAGAATTTTGTGCATTTGTGCGAAAGCAATTTTTGCAAAATGCTATTTAATAGATTGATAATAAGAAATATGTAGTAGATGAAAAAATATTTATCCGGAATTTTGTTGATTTTCATGAGTTATATGGGATTTTCCCAGACGGGAACGGTAAGGGGCTTTGTGTACGATGGAGAGACGGGGGAGCCTGTGATTTATACCAACGTCTATATGAAAGGAACTTCTATCGGTACATCCACTGATGTGAATGGTGCTTTCACGATTACCAAAATACCGGTAGGAGATTATACGCTTACCGTAACCTCTATGGGATACAAGCCGCTGGAAATACCTGTTCATATAGTAAAAGATAAGATTATCAACAAAAAACTCAACCTCAAACCTACGAGCGTACAACTGCAACAGGTGAAAATCACCGGAAAACGGAGGGAAGAGGCGCGCACACAGACCCAAACCTCGGTTGTCAAAATCACCTCAAAACAAATAAAACAGATTCCAACCACCGGCGGAACGCCCGATTTGGCACAATATATTCAGGTATTGCCCGGCGTGGTTTTCACCGGAGACCAGGGAGGTCAATTGTATATCCGGGGCGGTTCACCGGTGCAAAACAAGGTGCTCTTAGACGGAATGATTATCTACAATCCTTTCCATTCTATCGGACTGTTTTCGGTTTTTGAAACCGATATTATCCGTACTGCCGATGTTTATACCGGCGGCTTTAATGCCGAATATGGCGGAAGGATTTCCTCCGTGATGGATATACGCACCCGCAACGGCAACCGCAAACGCTTCGCCGGCAAGGTGGGAGCCTCTACTTTTGGTGGAGATTTGCTTGTCGAAGGACCGCTCAAAAAATCCTCAGACAAAAGTCCGGCTAGCATCAGTTTTGTCATGGCAGCCAAACATTCCTATCTGAAACAAAGTTCCAAAATGTTGTATCAGTATGTGAATAAAGACGGGTTACCTTTTAATTTTACGGATGTTTACGGCAAACTCTCCCTTTCCGGGAACAACGGCAGCACTTTTAATGTCTTCGGATTCAATTTTGACGACAATGTTACGGGATACAAATCCTTGGCGGATTTTCATTGGAGAGCTTCGGGAGGAGGTATCAATTCCATTATCATTCCTGCCGGTTTCCCGATGGTTATCGAAGGTCATCTCGCCTATTCTCAATACAAGATGGGAATGGCAGACTACAAACTGTTAAACTCGTCCGTTTCCGACGAAGATAAAGTCCGCACCAGTGGAATCAACAGTTTCAATGCAGGGCTCAATTTTAAATATTTCTCAGGAAAGAATGAGTTTCGTTACGGTTTTGAGATGATTGGCTTCCAGACCAATTACCACTTTATCACGGACTACGGATATCTGTTTAATTTGCAGGACAATGTAACCGAATTGGGTCTGTTTGTAAAAATGAAAAGAACGATTCACAATCTTATCCTCGAACCCGGATTCAGACTCCATTATCACGCTTCTTTGAGCAAAATGAGTCCCGAGCCGCGTCTGGCACTAAAATACAATTTGGCGGAAATTGTCCGTCTGAAATTAGCCGGAGGGCTTTATTCACAAAATTTGATTAGCATCCGCTCCGACCGCGATGTCGTTAACCTTTTTTCCGGGTATCTCGCGGGTCCGGAAAATGTATCCCGGTATTTTGCCGGAGAAGAGCTCCCCGACAAACTGCAAAAAGCCCAACACCTGATTTTAGGAGCGGAAATTGATCTTACCGAAGAGGTGAGCCTGAATATTGAAACGTACTACAAGCGTTTGAGTCAACTTTCCAACCTCAATCGCAATAAACTCTTTGACGAAAATCAATTCCCCGATGAACCGAAACTGCTTACCAAAGACTTCATTCGCGAAAGGGGAGTTGCCAAAGGTGTGGATTTTACTCTTTCCTACGAAGACGAACACTGGTATCTCTGGGGAGTCTATTCCTTGGGCTTTGTTACGCGAGACTATGAAAATATGGAAGGACAAGTGAACACCTATCACCCTCACTATGACCGCCGTCATAATGTGAATTTAGTGGCTTCCTATACCTTCGGTGAAAAGAAGCAATGGGAAGTCAATATGCGTTGGAATTATGGTTCGGGATTTCCTTTTACTTTGACCAAAGGAAATTATGAGTTAATCAATTTCAATGATGGATTGGATACGGATTTCCTCAATGCTAACGGAACCCTTGGATTTATTTACGATGATTTAAATACCGGAAGATTGCCGGATTATCATCGCTTGGATATGGGGATTAAAAGGATCTTTATTTTCAGCAAGCATTCCCAATTGGAAGTCAATGCCAATGTTACCAATGTTTACAATCAACACAATTTATTTTACATAGACCGTATCAATCAAGAGCGTATCTACCAATTGCCGGTTATGCCCAGTTTTGGATTGATGTTCCGGTTTTAGCAAAAACGGCTGTTATATAGCATAAGTATAAAAAACAAAGTGTATGAAATTCAGTGAGATTCAGATTTTTTTGGAACAAATAGCGCCGCTTTCCTATCAGGAATCTTACGACAATTCGGGCTTATTGTTGGGAGATGCTTCCCGGGAGATTAGTGGGGTGTTGATATGCTTGGATGTAACGGAAGAAGTCCTGGACGAGGCAATACGGCTGGGATACAATGCTGTCATCGCACATCATCCGGTGATTTTCAAGGGAGTCAAAAGACTTACCGGTAGCAACTACGTCGAAAGAATCCTTATCAAAGCTATCCAAAATGATATCCTCCTCTACGCTATACATACCAATCTGGACAATGTATCAGCGGGGGTCAACCGTATTTTGGGCGAAAAACTCGGTCTCCGGGATTTGCAAATATTGCGACCTATGTCCGGAACACTTAAAAAACTTATTACTTATGTGCCTCTTGCCCACGCTGATAAAGTCCGGGGAGCCTTGTTTGCCGCCGGTGGCGGAAATATCGGAAACTACGACCAATGCAGTTTCAACGTAGCCGGGACGGGCACGTTTAGAGCCAATGATAAAGCCCGGCCTTTTGTAGGACAAAAAGGCAGTATGCACCGGGAAGAAGAACTCCGGATAGAAACGGTTTTTCCCGCTTTTTTGCAGGGAAGAATGATTGCCGCCTTACTGAAAAATCATCCTTATGAAGAGGTGGCTTACGATATTTACAGCCTCGAAAATAAGAATCCGGAAGTGGGTGCCGGAATGATAGGAAACCTTCCGCAGCCTGAATATGTCGAAGACTTTCTGGCGAAAGCCAAAGAGGTATTGCAGGCAGGTGTGGTGAAATATTCCGGTCCCGGAGACCGGAAAATATCAAAAATAGCTTTCTGCGGCGGTTCGGGGAGTTTCCTGATACCGGCAGCAAAAGCCAAGGGCGCCGAACTCTTTTTGACCGGAGACATCAGCTACCACCAGTTTTTTGACCACGAGCATCGCTTGGTGATTGCAGACATCGGTCATTATGAAACGGAACAGTTTGTAAAAGAATTAATTTTTAATTTGCTAATTGAAAAATTTCCTAATTTTGCAGCCCGAATTTGTGCACTGAATACGAATCCGGTAAAATATTTATAATTCGCAGAAATATGGCAAAAAAGAAAAAAGAAGAAGTAAAATTCGTTCGCAAACCGATCGAAAAGACAGAGGAAGTACTGAAGATTGAACGCAAATTAGTCGCCCTCTACAGCTTGCAGCAAATAGATTCCCGGATTGACAGAATCAAGGATGTGCGGGGTAGTTTGCCGCTCGAAGTGCAAGACTTGGAAGATGAAATTGCCGGTCTGGAAACGAGAATCGGAAATTTTGCCTTGGAAAAAAGTTCGCTCGAAAGACAAATCACCGATAAAGAATTGCAAGCCAAAGAGAGTCTCGCATTGGTAGAGAAGTATAAAAAACAACTCAACAATGTGAAAAACAATCGTGAATATGACTCTTTGACCAAAGAAGTGGAATTTCAAGAATTGGAAAAACAACTTGCCGAAAAACGTATCGGTGAATATAAAGAAAAGTTGGAGGCTATCGCTGAAGAAGTAAAGCTCGTTCAACAAAAATTGAAAGAACGGAAAGAAGACCTCGACGCCAAAAAAGCCGAACTCGACGGCATTATCAAGGAAACGGAACGGGAAGAAAAAATCCTGCTTGAAAAATCGGCTGAAAATGAAGCCAAAATCGAAGACCGCTTCCTCGCCGCCTACAAAAGAATTCGTAATCGCGAACGGAATGGGTTAGCCGTTGTGGAAATAGAAAACGGTGCTTGCGGCGGTTGTCATAACAAAATCCCGCCCCAACACGAATTGGACATCCGTATGCACAAGAAAATTATTGTTTGTGAATATTGCGGGCGGATCCTTACCGACGACGAAATCGGTGCCATGGTCAAAGAAAATCTGAAATTGGATGATGGGGAATAATACGCCATTCTCAAATAAAGATACTGACAAAGGCTTCGCACAATGCGAAGCCTTTTTTTTAGAGAAATACCCATAGATGCAGTCAAAAAAAAGCTATTTTCATAAACATCAGTCCTGCCGCAGACAAAGTAAAAGCAGATATTTGAATCGGAAATCCTACCCCTACTAATGATTTTTTTATACTATTGACAATTTGTTGTTGAAAAATAATTTTCTGCCTCAATAAAAAGTTATTACATTTGCGGACGAGTAGTTTAATAATTTCAACAACGAAAGGTTTGTCGATAAAGAGACTTTTTAGAGT
>WFZU01000112.1 GCA_015489405.1 Bacteroidales bacterium | reverse complement strand
TGTCCGACTTCTGCGTTACGCTCATTCTGAAACCAGTCATTGACGTAAGTCAACTCCTTTGCTTTCAGAACTTCACAAGCCTTGAATTCGAACATTATAGCTCAAGCTCTTGACTTTATAGACAGACACTAAATAGACTATAGTTTTCGAATCCTGTCAGGATAAAAATTCAAATATGTTCTTGTTTTGTATATTGTTATCTCTTATTCTCTTTGGAAACCTTGTACAAGTGCAAATATCAAAAAAAATCTATTTCCGGCGTTTCAATTCAGTCGTGATAAGCATCAGTTCCCTTCCGGTTTGTCCGGCAATAGAGGTGTTTTCCTCAGCTCTCCGGATCAGATAGGGTAAGACGGAGCGGACGGGCCCGAAAGGAAGATATTTGGCTACATTGTAGCCGGCATTTGCCAAATTGAAACTAATGTGGTCGCTCATTCCGTACAACTGGGAAAAGAAACAGCGGGGGTCATCTTTTGCTATCCCGTGTTCTTGCATTAAACCGGCAAGATAATTGGTACTGTATTCGTTATGGGTTCCGTTGAAAATGGAGATGCGGTCGATATGTTCGACACAGAATTTTAGTGCGGCATTATAGTCCCTGTCCGTAGCTTCCTTGTTTTTTTGGATAGGGTCGGGATAGCCCATGCGCTCCGCCCGCTCACGTTCCATCTCCATATAGGCACCCCGCACAAACTTGGCTCCCAGGAAATATGATTTTTCTTCTGCCAAGGCATAATCGTCTTTCAAGTATTGCAGACGGTCGTGTCGATACATCTGGTAGGTGTTATACACAATGGCTTTTTGCCGGTTAAATTTTTGCTGGTTTTCACGCACTACTTTGTCTATAATATCTTGATAGTAAGAATGTTCTGCGTCTATCAGGATGGGGATGTCCGCTTCAAAAGCTGCTCTGCAAAGCGTCTCGACCCGTTCGCGGAAAGCGGCAAGTTGTTTTTGTTCTTCTTCGTCCAGCGTATCTTCCCCTTTTCCGGCTTTCTCCAAAATATGGGAAGGAGCAAAGGCAGTAGGCTTAAAAACGGCGAAAGGGACATTGTCATCTTTCGCTGCATTGGCAATGGTCTTTAAAGTCTCTTGTAAAGCGCGGGCAAAATCCTCTTCGCGTTCTCCGCCTTCGACCGAATAGTCGAGGATAGCCTTAACATTAAAATGGGCTAAACGGCGGACTACCGGGAAACATTTTTCAATGGTTTCTCCCCCCACAAAATGAGCATATATGGTCGGCTTGACAAACCAGGCAACCGGAAGATGCAAACGCAAAGCAAAACGGGCAAGTCCGTTGCCTATCTTGGTTAGAAAGGGATTTCCTATCAACTTAAACAGATAATATGCTTTTTTTAGCTCCCAATCGGTTTTCAGTTGAAAGGCTATCTCCGTATTGTTGAAGTCTATCATTTTACTCTTATTTTTTTTGCAAAGGTATGAAATTATAAAAAAAAGAGCCTTTTTCTAATTAATAATTGTTCTAAATTTGCTGACGCGAAACCCGTAGGAAAAGAGTAGCTTGCTTTGGCTAGCGATTTTCAGGGTTTGCTTTGAATATCCGGCGTAATTTCGGAAAAGGAAGTACGGAATCCGGGTAAAAGAAATAAAGATTTGAAAGAGATGATGGAAGAACTCAGCGGTAGTGGAAAAAGTGATACGAAGATTATTTTTAATCCCGTTAGTGCGACCGGTTTGCCGAACTATGCCGCAATTTTTGACAAAGTTTTCCTTTTGGTGGATGAGAATACCAATCAATATTGCCTTCCGGTGATTTCGGGGAAAGGAGATGTTTTTTTTGATACTAAAATTATTATCCCTTCCGGGGAAGCAAACAAAAATCTCAAAACGGTCGAACAGATATGGAAGGTGATGATAGAAGAGAAGGCAAGTCGCAGAAGTCTGATTATCAATCTTGGAGGTGGAGTTGTTACGGATATCGGAGGTTTTGCGGCAGCTACTTTTATGCGGGGAATCTCTTTTATTAATGTCCCTACTACACTGCTCGCCATGGTGGATGCGTCTATTGGCGGGAAGACCGGTATAGATTTTTACGGTTACAAAAACTATATCGGGGCATTCAGGAAGCCGGAAGCCGTGTATATCTTTCCTTCGTTATTAGAAAGCTTGGACTTGAGGCAAATACGTGCCGGCTTTGCCGAAATGATTAAACACGCCCTGATAGCC
>WFZU01000111.1 GCA_015489405.1 Bacteroidales bacterium | reverse complement strand
CCTAATAACGTGCTTCCCAATCATATGACCATGCAGTTACCGGTAGAAGGAACTGTCTCGAGGGAGATGTTACCTTATCCCTACAAACGCGATTACGAAAGTCAAATGAAGGCGGCAGCGGAACTGAAAAATCCACTTCCCAATCCTCATTCCAAAAAGAACCTGGAAAGAGGAAAAGAGATGTTTGGTATTTACTGTAAGATGTGCCACGGAGCCAACGGACAAGGAGACGGGCATCTCTATACGGCAAAATTATTTTCTGCCAAGCCCAGCAATTTTCATGATGCTTCGCAAAAAAGCAAGACCGAGGGAGAGATATTCCACATCATGACCGTGGGTTCGTTGTCCGGCTTGATGCCTTCGCATGCTTCGCAAATAAAACCGGCAGACCGCTGGCGAATTGCCGCATACATTAAAGAGACTTTTCAAAAATAAATTTGAACTAAATAAATTCAATATATAATGGAAACAACGTTTACATTTTCGCCGAAATTAAGAAATATCAGCTTAGGCATGTTGGTGCTGGGGCTGGTTGCTATCGTGATAGGTTTCATCACGGACCCGGATCGTGCTTGGGCAAATCTTTTATTGAATAACTACTATTTCTTGCTGCTGGGCTTGGGAGCTTCTTTCTTTTACGCCATTCAATACGTTGCGCAGGCAGGTTGGGGTACCGGTTTTAAGAGAGTACCGGAAGCCATTATGCAATATGTGCCTGTCGCCGGCGTGATTATGCTGGTCATTATGCTTTTCGGAATGAAGAGTATTTACCCTTGGGTAAGTCCCGGGGACCATGCTTTCCTGGACGAGCATGACTTGCATCTCTTGCACCACAAAGAAGCCTATCTCAATACTTTCTTTTTTATCGTCCGTTTGGTTATCATCTTCGCCGCTTGGTCTGTTCTTATCCTTTACATGAGAAGACTTTCCGTCAAAGAGGATGGCGATAAAGCAAATGCCTTAAAATGGTTTGAAAAGAGTCATTTTATGTCCAAAGTGTATATCTTTGTTTATGGTATTACCATTATTTTTGCTACAATCGACTGGATTATGAGTATCGAACCTACGTGGTTTAGTACCATCTTTGCAGCTAAAAACTTTATTTCCGCTTTCTATCACGGTTCTGCGGTGATTGTATTGTTCGTTTTATATCTCCATTCCAAAGGCTATTTCCAATTTGCTAACGGATCGCATTGGTTGGACTTCTCAAGATATCTTTTCATTACCGCAATTTTGTTTGCTTACACATGGTATTCCCAGTATATGTTGATATGGTATGCCAATATCCCGGAAGAGACCATATATTTCTTCTATCGTAGATTTGAGTTCTCGCAAACGCTTTTTGTAGCTAACATCATCATTAACTTTATTATTCCGTTTATCGTTATTTTGCCTAATAAATTGGCAAAAAATCCAAAGGTATTGTGGATAATGACACTTTTGATACTTGCCGGACACTATATTGATGTCTATAATGAGATTTTCCCGCGCACGGTATTTGCTCCCAAATTCGGATTGGTGGAAATCGGTACCTTCATCGGTTTCTGGGGCTTGTTTATTTTCATCGTTGCCCGCAGCCTTTCCAAAGCAAATATCTTACCGGTCAATCATCCATATCTTGATGAAAGTTTACATCATCATACGCATGGATAGGAAAAAATATCTTTGTCAAGAAATCCCGGGCTATTGTCCGGGTTTTTTTATATATCATTTTTTATTTACTACGGGATTTACAATAGCGCTAAACGCCCGTTGTCAAAAATGTGAATTGCTTTTAAATTAGTATCTTTGCAGAGGATTCGCAATAATAAGTTCTTTATTCTATATGCAAGAGGTGTTGTGAATTGCTTTTAAATTAGTATCTTTGCAGAGGATTCGCAATGCACAAGAGCAACTGCAAGGAGCTTTTTTGGTTGTGAATTGCTTTTAAATTAGTATCTTTGCAGAGGATTCGCAATCCAACATTTGAAGGAGCGGCAGAATAACGTGTTGTGAATTGCTTTTAAATTAGTATCTTTGCAGAGGATTCGCAATCCTTGTCCGGTACACCATGAAAGG
>WFZU01000110.1 GCA_015489405.1 Bacteroidales bacterium | reverse complement strand
GCGTTTATGCCTTGTCGCGGGAATCAATCTAAACCAAAAATATAAGCCCCAAAACAGGATAGAAATCAGAAAAATAACAATGTTGAAATATCCCGATTTTATTCCTTTTCGGAAAGAAAAATTTATATACTTTTGAAAAAAAATTTGAGTATGGATATTTTGTCACTATTATTGTCTCCCTTGCTGGGAATAATATTATACTTCTATTTCACGCAAGTGAGAAAAATAAAACTCCCGTTCGTCATTCACTCTTTTGTTTTCGGGATGTTCGGGATACTTATTTTCAAGCTTTTTCAATATGCCGCTTTTACCAGCGGATTGGATAATCTGAAAAACTTGCGAAGGATAATTTTTTATTCATTCGCTATTATGGGCCTTGGTTCGGAACTGGGGAAATATGTTATATTGCGGTTTTTCGCATACGAAAAAAAGGACTTTAACGGACCCTTGGATGCTATCATTTACGCTATCTTTATCGGATTGGGATTTTCTTTTTTCGCTAATCTTTCTTTCTACCTTTATCCCTATTACGGAGGTTACAGTTGGGAGTATGCATTCTGGTTCTCTTTCGCCAATATACTGTTTTCCATAGTGTTAGGTTTCTTTGTAGGACTGGCAAAGACCCGGACAAACGGTTTTATCGATTCGATGGTAGGTCTGACCGGTGCAGCCTTTTTCAATGCCGTATTTAATTTTAGTTGGATTACTCACGATAGAAAATTAATGTACGTATTTTTGGCAGGCGTATTGATTATTGCTATTATTCTGGTAAGGAGAGCTTTGGTATTGCGCAAGATAAAAAATATGCGCGAATCTTCCTAAATCTTTTTTCTTAACTTCATTATTCAAGTCTGTTCGATGAATAGGATAAATCTTTTTGGAAAAACACTTTCCGAACTCAAGGAGCTTGTCTCTCAAATCCCGCTTCCATCGTTTGTGGCACAGCAAATCGCCCTTTGGCTCTATCAAAAAAATGTTTCTTCCTTCGATGAGATGTCCAACATTTCAAAGAAAAACCGGAAACTTTTGCAATCGCATTTTACGATTGAGAAGCTCTCCCCCAAGTCATTTTCATTATCCAAAGACGGCACCAAAAAATATCTTTTTCCCGTGCGGGAAAAGGGATTCATAGAAGTCGCCTATATTCCGGACCGGCATAGAGCCACCCTTTGCGTTTCCAGCCAAGTTGGATGCAAGATGAATTGCGCTTTTTGTATGACCGGCAAACAAGGTTTTCAATCCCACCTGTCTGCCGGTGAGATTGTCTCACAAATCATTCAACTACCGGAATTAGAGACGCTTACCAATATCGTGTATATGGGAATGGGCGAACCTTTCGACAATATTGACCAAGTACTTGCATCCTTGGAAATCTTAACCTCCGGCTGGGGGCTTAATATGAGTGCCCGGCGTATTACCGTGTCCACGATAGGCATCATTCCGGCGATGGAACGGTTTATTGCCGAAAGCAGGTGCAATCTGGCTATCAGCATGCATTCGCCTTTTCCGGAGGAGCGTCTTGCCTTAATGCCCGTGCAAAACAAATATCCCCTGCCGGAAGTTATCCGCAGCCTGAAAAAACATCCATTACAAAAATCCCGTAGTCTGTCCTTTGAATACATTATGTTCAAAGGTGTCAATGACAGCCCCGGACATGCCAAAGCTATCGTACAACTGCTCAATGGACTGAAAGCCAAAGTCAATCTCATCCGTTTTCACGAAATTCCGGGCTCAGACCTGCAGACCTCGGATGACAAAACGATGGAAGCGTTCCGGGATATTCTAAACAAAAAAGGAATAACAGCTACCATTAGAGCTTCCCGGGGACAGGATATTGAAGCTGCTTGCGGACTGTTGTCCACCTCTGAACTTCTAAAAAAACATTAGACTATTCGTGCTTTTGAACCGTTCTCTCCGTATTCTCCATCATAACTTCCGTAACCTTTTTATAGTACAAACGTACAACATACGAAAATAAAATATTTCAAAATGAGAAAAACACTTCTTCTTGTCCTGTTTTTACCCCTGATTAGCATAGGACAGCGTCCCTATTTTCAACAAGAAGTCAATTACCACATCCGGGTGCGACTCGATGACCAAAGCAACAGCCTGTCCGCCTACGAACGGATCAAATACACCAATCATTCGCCGGACACGCTCCGCTATTTGTGGTTTCACCTTTGGCCTAATGCTTACGCAAATAATCATACCGCCTTGGCGCGGCAATTGCTCAACAGTACGCAAGGACACATCACGCCGGCACTTTTTAATGATAAGGAAAAAAGAGGCTATATCGATTCACTCCATTTCCGTGTCAACGGACAAGAAATCCGGTGGGAATATGACTCCCGGAATATAGATATTTGCAAATTGTATCTGAAAGCTCCATTATTACCCGGAGGGGAAATCACCATCACGACTCCTTTTCACGTCAAGATTCCCTCTGCGGAATTTTCCCGCATGGGCTACAAGGGTCAGTCCTATCAAATCACCCAGTGGTATCCCAAGCCGGCAGTCTATGACCGCTACGGCTGGCATCAGATGCCTTACCTGAATATGGGAGAATTTTATTCCGAATACGGAAGTTTTGAAGTGGAAATCAGCGTACCGCGCAATTATGTGGTTGCGGCGACAGGCAATTTGATGAATGAAGAGGAAGCCGCCTTTTTGCAGCAAAAAGTAAGAGAGACCGAAGCTATCCACGAGTATGACCGCAAGGACAGCGCCTTTCCTCCTTCGGAAAAAACCTACAAAAGTATCGTCTTTAAAGAGAAAAATATTCATGATTTCGCTTGGTTTGCGGATAAACGTTTTCACGTATTACAAGGCGAAGTAGAACTTCCCCACAGTCATCGCAAGGTTACCACTTGGGTCTATTTTCCCAATAGTCAAGCCCATTTGTGGAAAGATGCTATTCAAGACGTCAATGATGCGGTCTATTATTACTCATTGTGGTACGGAGATTATCCGTACGATAATTGTAGCGCCGTCCATGCTCCCCTTTCCGCCGGCGGCGGAATGGAATATCCGACCATCACGGTAATCGCCAACACCGGAAGTGCTAAATCCTTGGATAACGTAATCGCTCACGAGGTCGGACACAATTGGTTTTACGGTATTTTGGGCAGCAATGAACGGGAACACCCTTGGATGGACGAAGGCATCAACTCGTTTAGCGACCAACGCTACGCAATGACCAAAGAGAAAATGGCGAAAAATGATTCCTCCTCAAAAAATAAGCGTATT
>WFZU01000109.1 GCA_015489405.1 Bacteroidales bacterium | reverse complement strand
GGCTATCAACACCTTACCACATTTTTCAACCTATAAAAAAAATCCGGCAAAATGATTTCCATTTTAAATAATAGATGTAACTTGCTGCGTTTTTTGAGATATAAGGATTTCAATGTAAGTAGTTAGTAAATAATAAATATAACAAAGTATGAAGAAAAGACTATTACCATTTGGATTTATCAGTTTATTATTGGCAGGGCTAATAATTTTCTCTTACTCATCATCGGTAAAAGAAAGAAGTGAAGAAATCAAGGGTGAAGCATCTATCGGAGGTGCCAAAGATTATCTCGGTACGATTAGAAATAATCAACATAGCGGACGCTTGGAAGCAAGAGATGTGATTGCAGCGAGAGAGCAACTTGCCGCAATGGGAAGCCGCAGCGCCGATGAGTTGAATTGGCAATCCATGGGACCTAAAAATATCGCCGGACGTATTAGAGCGCTTATTTTTGACAATCAAGACGCTAATGCTACTACGCTTTATGCAGGAGCTGTAAACGGAGGCTTGTTCAAGTCCACCAATTTAGGCGTTCTTTGGGAAGAAGTGAATACCGGAGACCAAGTTCTCAACATCACGACCTTATATCAAGCTGCTGATGGTACTATGTACATTGGAACGGGAGAAGGTTTTTATTCCACCTCATTATCCGGAACCGAAGATGCAGGTCTTGTAACCGGTTTTATGGGTAAAGGGGTTTTTACCTATAATCCCAATGACGGTACTCTTACCCCCTTGGAAGGTACCATTCCAAGCCTTTCCAATACGGATTTTGCCTACATTAATGAAATTACGGAAAGTAAATCCGGCAAACTGATGGTCGCTACCAACAGCGGACTAAAAGTGAAAACGGAGAACGGTTGGGCTTTTGCCAAAACATCCGACGGAACGCCACTTACCGGAACAGCTTGGGATATTAAAGTTACCCCCTCCGGTACGATATTTACCTCTGTGGATGGTGAGTCCTACAAAAGTGAGGATGGTAATGTAAATCATTTTGAATCCATTTCCGGCAGTGGGGATCTTCTTCCCGGCAATATGGGTAGAATTGAATTTGCAGTTTCTGCCACAGACGAAAACATTGTTATCGCCAGCGTCTCAAAAACCAACGGAAAGTTGAAAAATGTTTATAAATCCGTCGACAAAGGTAACACCTGGACAGTCATCTTCCCCGGTGGCTCTAATGTCATGAATCTTTTCACCTACAAAAGCAACTCTTACCAAGGGAATTATGACAATACCGTTGTTACTTTCCCCGGTGATGCGTCAAGAGTTTTGTTAGGTGGGTTAAGCTTATGGGATGGGAAAAGCATCCCCGGCTATGATGACTACGACTGGACACGTATTTCCGATGGATTTTTTGAATCATACTTGTTCCCTTTCTATTTGCATTACGATATCCACTCTATTGTTTTCCGCCCAAATCATGACAATGAAGTATTTATCGCTACGGACGGAGGTGTGTTTTATACGGAAACCGGAACAACTGAACATTTCTATCAAGCAAGAAACAAGGGGTTGACTACCACACAATTTTATAAAGTTGGCGTCGGAACGAAAAAGAATGTCGTTTTAGGCGGAACCCAAGATAATGGTACATTGCTCGTAAGATTCAACACTCTGGGCGAATTTTTCGGAGAAAACATCAATAAAGTGAATGGCATTTCCGTTGCTTCTGACGGTGGATATTCGGTAATGTCAATGATGGACAGTAAACTTGGCAATAACGTAACCGATCCCGGTATTATGTACGCTTCCCCCGATGCTCATAATTTGTTGGGAGATAAAATAAAAAGATCCCAAACACTCGGATTTGATTACTCTCTCAATTTCCTTGATTCTCTCAGCAGTACGACTTCTACAACCTTCTTGACACCGATGCTGCATAGAGAAAATTTCAACGAAACCAACAGTCAATTGTATGTTGATTTTATTGCTCACCAAGATTATGAAGCCGGCGATACCATTATTGCTAAGAGTAGAAGTTTCAAGTATCCTATACAATACATTCTGCCAACGGCAGTTGCAGATTCAGACACGATAGCCGTTCAAGACATTGTTGTCTCCCGCACTTTCATTGCATTCCAAGACGAAGTATATATGACTTTCGACGGTGTTGCATTTGACAGAGCACCTATATGGTACAAGATTTCATCGGCAGACTCCAACGGAGTAAGTGGAAATCCTTCTGCTATTGCGTATTCTCAAGACGGTGCTAACCTTTTTGTCGCTACGATGGAAGGTAAGATTTTCCGTATTGATAATGTTAACGGTGGATATACAACATCTGAACTTTCTGTAGATTCAAGCACTTGCGTTCTGACAACCGTTGATTTGAACTTCCCGGATACTACGGGTCAAGTTATCACTTCTATTGCAGTTGATCCAAACGATGCAAATAAGCTTTTGGTAAGTCTTGGAAATTACGGGAACGACAATTATGTTTATTTTACATCAAATGCATTGGATGACAATCCGGACTTCGTATCTGTTCAAGGAAATCTTCCTTTGGCTCCGGTCTATGCCACACTTTTGGAAATGAATGATGATAATAAAGCTATCATCGGTACCGAACATGGAGTATTTGTTACTGATGATATCACCGCCTCCACGGTTTCTTGGTCACAATCCGGAACAAATATTGGAGATGTACCGGTATTTGACATAGTCCAACAAACTAATCGCAAGGAAGCTTTCATCATTGTATTGCCCGATCCGGGTAATCCGGGACACTATATTAACAATGTATATTCCGGTGCAGAAAATTACGGAAGTATTTACGTTGCAACCTATGGACGCGGTATCTTCCGCGATGACACCTATTGGGAACCGGTCGGAGTGAATGAATATACTATCCGTGACAATACTCTTAGAAGTTTGAATGTATTTCCTAATCCGGCTTCCGATTATACAAATATCAGTTTCACCCTGAAAAAAGCCTCTAAGGTAGATATTCGTATCTTCGATATGAACGGTAGAATGGTTTATCAAACTTCCGGTAAATATCCGAAAGGTAATAACGTACTAAAACATGACCTCAATTCACTGACCAAAGGAACCTATATGGTTCAAATCATAAGTGAAGGCTCAAGTAGAACGTCTAAGTTAGTCGTTCTTCGCTAAGCGATACAAAATATACTGTAATAAAAAAGCCTGCTATTTAAGCAGGCTTTTTTAATGCCTTTCTGCTACTTGGAGTTTCCAAATGTAAGTGAAAAATATCTATTATATCCGGATTCTTCATTAGGTTTGTTTAGATTCTATTCATAATATTCGATTTGTTCAGAAACTTGATTGACGTATAAGGTGCTCAATGCGCCCGGCTCTTCGTTACACTCGTACCGAACCCGCTTATTTCACAAACTCAACATATCACATTTAGCCAAGCTCAATGAAACACATTAACAAAAGTCAACTCCTTGGGTTTTTAGTATTTCGCGAGCCCTGCCAGTGTATGCGGAAGACAGGT
>WFZU01000108.1 GCA_015489405.1 Bacteroidales bacterium | reverse complement strand
TAAATTGACCTTGTCGAGGAGATAGTTGACCAACTGTTTTCGCTCGGAGGTATTAACAATCCCTTTCAAAATGGCGAGATGATCCAAAAGTTGATAAGCCGTAATGCGTTTATAAACGCCAAATTCTTGAGGCAAATAACCCAAATTTTTCCGGAGTTCGTGGCTTTGATGCAATATGTCAATATCGTTGAGAAAAGCCGAACCGCTATCGGCTTCCTGGAGACTTGCTAACGTTCGCATCAAAGTTGACTTGCCGGCACCATTGGGTCCCAAAAGTCCGAACATCCCATTCTCTATTTCCAAATTGACATCATCCAAGGCTTTTACCCCGCCGGGGTAAGTCTTGTTTAAATTGCGAATAACAAGTTTGTTCATATCCTTTGTGTTTTTCTCTATTATGACGTTTCGGTTCCCATATTGTTACAGTTCTAACATTCGCATCCGTATAAAAAAGCATATCAAGAAAACACAACTGTCTTTATATCAAATAATTATAATTAAACGAAAGTTTTAAATATTTCATAAAAGGAATACAATTTCACCCTAAAGGGTGATATGTGTGGAAAGAATTTTATATAATTTTGCAAAAATTCCGGAGTGAATATAGTATTCTTCCATATATAAAAATAAAAAAAAGTATTGATGAAAAAGAATGTGTTTTTATTAGTTTTGCTCTTGACTTTCGGCTTGCACTCTTTCGCTTATATCACACATAGCGGAGGAACTTCCGGAAACGAAACCTGGATCGCGGGAACCCATTATGTTACCGGCGATTTTACCATCTACGGCGGTGATACCTTGTTTATTGAACCCGGAGCGGTCATAAAATTTGCAGCAGGAGTAAAATTCATAACCTATGGTGTCCTGACGGCATTCGGTTCACAAACCGACAGCATCTGGTTCACCGGTGAAAACGATGACCTGCACGGATCCATTATTCCCGGTTCTACCGGCAATCCCCAGCCCGGCGATTGGGGAGTTATTTCAATGTACGGGTATGGCGAGAAAAGTGGGAAATTCCGTTTCTGTCATTTCGCCTATGGCGGTGCATATTCCAGCGGTATGCTGTCATATTCCAACGGTAGCAATGGTTTTGTGAAACAGTGCGTGGTGGAAAACAGTTCTTCAAGCGGGCTTTTCGTTTATCAATCCGATATTACGGTGGACAGCTCTACATTTATGCTAAACTCTAATCACGGTATCGAATACAATTATTATGCAACGGTCAGGGTCAACAATTCCAACTTTATCAATAATGGAAACTATGCCGTAATAACGGGTAGTAGCGAAATCGAAGCCTGTAATAACAATCAGGCAAGCGGCAACAACATCAACGGAATGGTAATCGTTGCCCTTGGATACAGTGGAAATGCGCATTTGATAAATTACAACAGTATGCCCTTTGTGATTTTGGGTACGCTGAATATTAATTCCGGACAATCGCTTCATATTGGAGGCGGCAATGGGCACTGCGTAGTGAAATTTGCTGCCGGAGCGGGCATTTATGCTTATGGCGGGTATTTGCATACGTTTGCCACTACCTTTACCTCCATTAAAGACGATTCGGAAGGAGGCGACACCAATAATGACGGCAATGCCACTTCTCCTGCTCCGGGCGACTGGAAAAATATTCAAATATATAGCAACAAAAACACGATGATATCCCAGTCTATTATCAAGTATGGGGGAAGTTCCACCGCTGCACTCTATTTCTATGGCGGAGCCGGGGGTACATTAGACAATTCCTATGTGGAATATTCGCAAAACCACGGGGTATATACCAGCACCGGATACCTCGATATTTGGGCAAGCCACCTACTTAACAACACAAAATCAGGAATTTATATTTACCAAAGCGATTCGACACAGATTCGTGATTGCAGCATTGAAGATAACCTTGAAAACGGAATATTATTATACAATGCTTCTGCTTTGGAGATTAGCAACAATACTATTGAAAATAACGGAGGATACCCCATCGTTTTTTCCAACTCTTCGCAATCCAACATTCCCATTACGGAAAATGTGTTTGAGGGCAACCTGATGGATGCCGTAGTGATTGAAAGTTTGAACACAAATAAAAAACAATCTTTCTTTGAAATTACCAAGAAAAACGCAAGCGATGAACAGTATGCCTATGTATTTTTAAATGATTTCAACTCCTATTCCACTACCGACACGATTGAATTTAATTCCGGTTCGATCATAAAATTCGATGAACATAAATATTTGAATACCAAAGGAAAAATCATTGCGCATAATACGGTGTTTACCTCCATTCATGACGATAGCAGCGGGGGAGATTCCGAAAATAACGGAAGTACGGTGATGCCTGCCAAAGGAGATTGGAAGTATATTGGTATTGAACAGGGCGGGGAAGCAAGATTTGACACTTGTTATTTCCGCTATGGCGGATATGGCAATCAGGCTACGGTAAGATATTATTCGAATACATACGGGCATATCAATAACTCCCGGGTTTCTCATTCCACCTATGACGGAATACTTAATTATAATGCCGGAAACGTAGAGATTAAAAACAATACCATTCTGGACAATGACCGCTATGGGATAAATATTTACGGTGCACAGGATACCCTGATCATTGACGGAAACCATATTTCCCAGTCGGGTTCTCACGCAGTATATCTAAATGCTACCAAGTCCGTTGATATTTACAACAATACTTTTGAGAACAATGCCGGCTATCCCGTATATTTCACAGGGGCTTCGATCATTAACGACCCGTTCAGCGGAAACACAAGCAGCGGCAACCTGATGGAGGGCTTTGCTATTGAGAATTTTGAAGATAATGCACATAATATCTTTTATCCCCAAAATAACTTACCCTTTATTTTCCTGAATAATATAGTTTCCTATTCTACGACAGATACGGTAGAAGTTATGTCCGGTACGGTCATCAAGATGTTGCCGGATGTTAAATTGTCATTAAAAGGCACCCTGATGACCCACGGAGGAATCTTTACTTCTATTAAAGACGACAGTTGGGGTGGGGACAGTAATAATGACGGCAGTGCTACGACTCCCGCACCGGGGGATTGGAAAGGACTGAGGCTGGACAATGGCACTATAAACCTTGAAAATTTGGCGATACGGTATGCCGGAGCAAACAATACCCCTGCCCTTGAATTTTACAGTTCGGACGGAAATATTACGGCTTACATTGATTCCAGTGCCTATGACGGCTTATCCTTATCCTCTGGATCCAATGTTACGGTAGAAGATACTTATCTGATAGGAAACGCACACTACGGACTGCGAATCAACAATAGCGACACTTGCCGAATCGTAAATACGATAATTCAAAACAACGGCAGTCACGGAGTGGTTTTGCAAAATAGCAGTGCCGAAATGAGGGAAAATAACATCACAAACAATAACGGATACGGAGTATATGTCCAATACGCCTCATCCTCCGACACGCTGAATATGGGCAACAACGACGTGAACGATAAAGGCGAAAATATTATCACCGGAAACGACGGCGGCAATTATCAACTGTACAATGATGCCTCCAATGAGATTAACGCCTATTTCAACGATTGGGGCTACAATACGGCAGCCGGAATAGATGCACATATTTACGATAATGACGAAAACGCTTCCAAGGGGGAAGTGCATTTTAATCCGTGGTATGTCTATAACCTGGCGGTGGATGTGAAGGCTATTCTCGAAGGGGCATTCGACGGTACGGAGATGACAACCAATCTCAACAGCCTGAATCTGTTGCCTTTGACGCAACCCTTTAATATGGCGCCTTGGAATTATACGGGAACAGAACACGTGGTCGCCATACCGAACACTAACGTTGTTGACTGGGTATTGGTAGAGCTTCGCGATGCCGCTAATGCAGCCTCCGCAAGCTCCGCCACTATCATTGACCGTCAGGCAGGTTTCCTGCTCAAAGACGGTAGCATCGTGAATGTGAACGGCAGCAGTCCCCTCTCTTTTGCCGCCGATGTGAGCGAAAATCTTTTCGTTGTGGTGCATCACCGCAACCATTTGGAGATGATGTCTTCTTCTGCACTTACACCTAATGCCGGCGTTTATTCCTACGATTTCACCTCCGGTGTAAATCAAGCCTACGGCAATAGCGAAAAACTTATTTCCGGCAAAGCCGTAATGATGGGAGGAGATGCCAATGCAGACGGTCACATTGATAATAACGATGCCGGACTTTGGCACAATGAAGCAGGAAGTAATGGATACTTGAAATCGGACATTTCCCTTGACGGGCAATCCGGTAATAAAGATAAAAATGATGTATGGGTACCCAACAATGGGGTGAGCAGTTCCGTTCCGGACTAAAACCGTAAGATGCAAATGTAATATCTCAGGATATTCGGAAAGAGGACGTCCGGAAGGTGTCCTCTTTTTTCTAGTACTGTTACAGTCAAAGATTCATATACTAAAGTGTTTGTCCATAAAGTCAAGAGATTGAGATAGAATGTTCGAATTCAAGCCTGTCTGCCGTATGCACAGGAAGGGCTTGTGAAGTCCTGAAAGCAAAGGAGTTGACTTACGTCAATGCAATACATTGAGCTTGCCGAAAAGACCGGTTTCAGAACGAGCGTAACGCAAAAGTCAAACATTATAGACAAGCTCTAAATAATAACCTCTTCATGTTCAAACCCCCGAATATTCCGCTCCTGCGTATCAAATTCTATCCCTATCAGATAAACCGGAACATTGAGAGACAGATATTTTTCATAATATTTCCGCTCTTTGATTTGCTGCAAGGCGCCGCTACCGTCTACCTTAAACTCAAATATGTAAACGGATTTCTCCATCACTACCGACATATCTATACGCCCCTTATTGGTTACATCCTCACTTCGTACGTCCAAACCCAAGGCTTTCATATACGCATAAAACACACTGACATAATACCCCTCGTATTCATACAGTTTGTGTGCTGTGAAATGGTGGTAGGCGATGCCCGCAAAAAGTGCCTTCAAAGGAGATTCCAAACGACCTACTTCTTTCGACAAAAGTGCTCTTGCAATATCATTGGTCTTGCGAGCGCTATCGTGATTCCTGGTAAGATACTGTGCAACACTTTGAAGAAATGCCTGACGGACTTCTTTGTTGGGAAGTTGTAAATGGTAATAGATATTATCCAAAAGGGTCTCCGTATGACTAATCGTCAGATAACCCGTCTGCCACATCAAAGTCTCCAACTCTATATAATCTACATCAAAACTGTTTAGCATCGCTTCGTCTTTCACTATATTTTCCAAATCAGGAAGAAAATAGTGATTCTTCTCTATCAATTTCAACAAAAATGTCGGGGTTGCCGTTTGAAACCAATAACTACGGTAGGCAAAATCGTTAGAAAT
This sequence comes from Bacteroidales bacterium, assembly GCA_015489405.1. Lineage (GTDB taxonomy): Bacteria > Bacteroidota > Bacteroidia > Bacteroidales > S143-32 > S143-32. Next base: position 73 of record WFZU01000108.1, on the reverse strand, counting down.
AAACAAAAGTATGTCGAAAGGATTGTAAACAGGCTCTCCGAGAAAGCGATAACCATTATACCACTCTCTAATC
>WFZU01000107.1 GCA_015489405.1 Bacteroidales bacterium | reverse complement strand
CATCTTTACGCACGGCTTTAACCGTCTCTCGCGCAATAATTTTTGCCCCGATAGCCGCTTGAATCGCAATGTCAAACTGTTGTCTGGGGATAAGTTCTTTCAATTTTTTGCAAATTTTTCTGCCAAATTCGTAGGCGTGATCTTCGTGAATAAGGGCGGAGAGTGCATCTACTTTGTCTCCGTTGAGCAAGATGTCCAATTTTATCAATTTCGCAGGGCGATAACCTATTTGATAATAATCAAAAGATGCATACCCCCGGGAGATACTTTTCAATTTGTCGTAAAAGTCAAAAACAATCTCACTTAAAGGCATCTCAAAAGAAAGTTCTACCCGGTTTTCGGACAAGTAAACCTGATTCGTCAGAATCCCCCGCTTATCGATACACAATTTCATAACTTGTCCTACATAGTCGGAAGCAGTGATGATTTGGGCTTTGATAAAAGGTTCTTCCATTCCGGTAATATATTTTTCTTCGGGCATTCCCGAAGGATTATACACGGTGAAGGTGCCGTTTTTACTGGTGGTAACGTGAAAAGATACATTGGGCACCGTCGTGATAACATCCATATTAAATTCCCGGTCCAAACGTTCTTGAACGATTTCCATATGGAGCAAACCCAAGAACCCGCAACGGAAACCAAAACCCAAGGCGGCTGAGGATTCCGGTTCGTAGGTCAGGGAAGCATCATTGAGTTTCAACTTTTCGAGCGAAGCCCGGAGGTCTTCATAATCCTCTGCGTCCACAGGATAGACACCGGCGAAAACCATGGGTTTGACATCTTCAAAACCTTCAATAGCTTGCTCGCATGGGCGTTCGACGTGTGTGATCGTATCTCCGACTTTCACCTCCTTGGAATCCTTGATGCCCGAAATGATATAACCTACATCTCCGGCAGAGAGTTCGCTGCGAGGTTCCATTTTCAATTTGAGTGTTCCCACCTCATCGGCAACATATTCTTTGCCGGTGGCAAAAAACTTTACTTTGTCTCCCTTCCGTATCCTTCCGTTGAAGATACGAAAGTATGCGATGATACCCCGGAATGAGTTAAAGACCGAGTCAAAAATGAGTGCTTGCAAGGGTGCGCCCGGATCACCTTCCGGGGGCGGAATGTCTTTCACAATCCGGTCTAATATTTTATCCACCCCGTAGCCGGTTTTGCCGCTGGCTTCAATGATGTCTTCTCGCTCGCAGCCGATTAAGTCAACTATCTGATCTTTGACTTCGTCCGGCATCGCATTTTCCAAATCCATTTTGTTGAGCACCGGAATAATTTCAAGGTCGTTTTCCATAGCCAGATAGAGGTTGGAAATGGTCTGGGCTTGAATGCCTTGGGTAGCATCCACGATGAGCAGCGCCCCCTCACAGGCAGCGATGGCGCGCGACACTTCATAAGAGAAATCCACGTGTCCGGGGGTGTCAATAAGGTTTAGGATGTAGGTGCTTCCCTCATCCTCATATTCCATTTGTATAGCATGGCTTTTGATGGTGATGCCCCGTTCCCGTTCCAAATCCATATCGTCTAACACCTGTTCTTGGGATTCTTTCTCGGTAATGGTATCCGTAAACTCCAACAAACGGTCGGCGATAGTGCTCTTCCCGTGGTCAATATGTGCAATAATACTGAAATTGCGAATGTATTTCATTCTTTCTTTACTATCCATTCAATCTTTTCTATATTTCTTTTTGCAAAAGTATGAAAAAATGTAGCCCGTACAGGCTTTTTCCGAAAGAAGTTGTCTCCTGCTTTCCGGATATTCTCCGTAGGTTTTCCGGCATTGTCCGGGAGTGTCCCAAAACTGTGAAAATCAACAAATCCGGTAGCCTTTAATCCATTGCTGCGATTTGCTTGCGTATTTCCACCCAGGTGGCATCTTCCATTTTAGGACCTATTAATTCGACTACTTTTCCGGAGAGTAATGCGGCGATTTTTCCGCTTTTCTCAAGATTGTATCCATTCATCAGGCCATATAAAAAACCTGCGGCATAAAGGTCTCCGGCTCCGGTCGTGTCAATACTTTTAGCATCTATGACACCGATTTTGACTTTTTTATTTCCTTTTTTGATATACGAGCCGTTTTTCCCGACTTTTACCACGGCGATTTTACACATTTGTGCTATTTCTTCCAATGCTTCTTCCGGTTCTTTACGGGTGAAAGCCTTTGCCTCTTCTTCATTGGCAAACACAATATCAATATAATCCCGTACGAAGGAATGGAGAAAGTCAAAATTATCTTCTACCACATTATAACTCGCCATATCCAATGAAATTTCCATGCCGGCAGCTTTTGCCAATTGTACGGCTTTGAGCATCAGTGGATGGTTGTAAACAAGGTAGCCTTCGATATGAAAGATGTCATAGCCTTGAAAAAACTCCGCTTGCAAGTCATCCTCCGTCATTTCCACGGCAGCACCGAGATAGGTGGCAAAGGTACGTTCGGCATCCGGCGTGATGAATGCCAGGGCTTCGCCCGAAGGGGTATCACTTTCAATAAGTACCGGTTTGATATTGACGCTCTCTACATCATTTTTGAAAATCTTGCCGACTCTATCTTTTCCTATTTTCCCGATAAAAGCAGTTGGCAATCCCAAGTTCGCAACGCCATGAATGGTATTGGCAGCAGAGCCGCCGGAAGCCATTTTTTTCTCAAATGGAGCGATTTCTTTCGCTATTTCTTCATATTTTTCTTGGTCAACGAGAACCATTCCTCCTTTTTGAAGTCCGAATTTTTCAATCATTAATTCATTTTCTATGGTTAAGAGTGTGTCAACCAATGCATTACCTAATCCAATTATTTTTTTCATATTTTTTAAAAATTTTTTTTGCAAAAGTATTGTTTATTTCCTGAAAGCACCTAATTTTGCACCCGCAATTTAACGATAAGTTCATTGTTTGATAAGAGAAGAAATACTCCCCTTTAGCTCAGTTGGTTAGAGCAACGGACTGTTAATCCGTGTGTCCTAGGTTCAAGTCCTAGAAGGGGAGCAAAGGAAGCCGCTTAGATAGCGGCTTTTTTTGTTTTTTCCTTTCCGGGAACAATTGCTATCCTTTCTATATGCCGTGTCTCTATAAAAAAACGATACATTGCCGATCTCTACAAATTGGATGATCAGGGACAGATTGTCGATGTTTACGCCAGCTTTGTTTCCGAATACGGATATTATGATTTTTATCAGCTGGAAGAGGGACATTATATTTTGAAAGCCGAGTTGAGTCCGAATTCTTCCGAATACAATCAATATATTCCGACCTACTACGGCGATGTCCCCAATTGGACGAATGCAACCGTGATTAATTTGCAAGCCAATACGTGGAATGCGGATGTTAATATGATTCCCATTGGATTTGCCGGTAGTGGAGAAGGACTTATTTCCGGAACGGTGGAAAAATATGCCAAAGGGGTTATTGGAAATGTTGAAATCCTCTTGATGGATCAAAATTACAATGTCTTAGATGCAACGTATTCCGGAGACGATGGTACTTTTGCCTTTGCAAATATCGCTTTCGGCAGTTATATTGTCGTTGCCGAAATTACCGGATTGCAAGCTACTGCGGCAGAAGTTACGCTGACCGAAGATAATCCCGTGAATAATCAAATTAATTTCATGGTTGATAATGAAAGTATTACGCTCGGATTGCAAGAGTTGCCGCAAGCTATTTCTTCCGTTGGAGAGGTATTTCCTAATCCGACCAACAATAATGCCCGTATTGATTTTGTCCTCAATCAAGCGCTTCGTGTACATTACGAAATATATGATGTAACAGGGAATCTTATTTCCGTCTCATCGCCGGCTACATTTATGGGGCAAAACAGCCTGGAATTTAATATGCAATCGCTCGAAACGGGTATGTATTTCATTAAAATTTATTTTGGTGATTCTTACAGCCTGACTAAGAGGATTACCAAACTTTAATCTCACAATTCCTTTCACTCAACAAAAGGGCTCTTCCGGGAGCCCTTTTTTTTGTGAGTGAAATTCTCTGTGCTAAGCACTCATAAGTGTTTGTTTATAATGTCAAAAGTACGGGATGGAATGCCAAGAAAAAATTGTAAAATGCTTAAAATAAAGAGGTTGTGTTTCTTTTCTGTTTGTGTGTTACTTTGAGCTCGCCGGAATAAGGTTTTATGGATGAGCCTAACGATTTATTGGACGTTATAGAGCAGATTCTAAATTTTTTAGAAAATCAATTCAGGTCAAAGAAAATCCGGATATATTTGAAACTCGTCCGCGATTTTACCAAGTTTGTCTAATACATATTCCGGAAGCCGGATGCCGTTTTGGGCTTGCTCTATTTCTTTTAGCCTTTCGGGTTCACCCGGAATCAAAACTTTTTTCCCTTCTTTGGCGGGAAGGGCTTTGAAAGTTTGAATCCATTGGTCCATATATTCTTTGAAAACCTTTGCTTCTTGGAATCCGTCGATACGGATGGCTCCGAAAAGATGTCCGATGCCTTTATCCTCAACAGTATTGTTTTGGCTAATGTATTGCAGGGTAGGGACGACCAAAGGACCAAAATTGGCTCCTGACAAAACTGCACTCAAAATATCTACCGTGGCACTCAAACAATAGCCTTTGTGTTCTCCGTGTATTTCATCTTGTCCCAAGGTTTTGATAGCACCTTTTTTGCTCAGGATTTCCGGATCCGTACTATCTATTCCATTCCCGTCTTGTACCAGTCCGGGGGGAACCTTTTCGTTCATTGCCGCCCAAGCATCCAATTTGCCGCGATTGATGGGAGCTGTAGCCATATCTGCTACAAAAGGCGGCTCGGTCAAAGCCGGAATGGCGATGGCAAAGGGATTGGTGCCCAGTGCCGGCTGTATGGAATGGGTAGGAGCCACCAAGGGATTGGCGTTCGTCATAGCAATCCCAATCATATCATGTTCGAGAGCCATCATAGCGTAATATCCGGCGATGCCGAAATGGTAGGAGTTGCGGACGCTTACCCAAGCTGCACCACTCTGTTTTGCTTTCCGGATAGCCATACGCATCGCATAGGGGGCACTTACCAAGCCGAAAGATTTATGGGCATCAAGTAGTGCCGTAGCAGGCATCTCCCGCAGGATTTCTATTGCGGGATGAATTTTGACACGCTTGTTTTTCCATAGATTAACATATTCAGGCAAGCGGTTTACTCCGTGGGAATAGATACCTCTCATGTCCGCTTTGACAAGGATGCGTGCCGCTTCATCAGCATGCCTTTCGCTGCATCCCATCAACAGGAATATCTCTTTTGTAAAGCTGAGAAGGCTTTCTTTTCTTATCATAAAGGGTTAAAAATCAACATTATGTTGCACCACATATTCCATGGAGTTGAGTTCTAAGGCGATGAGATTGCCATAGCCGCTTCGTCGCGACATATAAGTGCCATTGTCCAAATCCAGGAAGTTGTATTGCGCATGGTTTTTCAGACTGTTGTCAATAAAATCCAGACTTACGGGAACATGTCCGTGAATGATTTTTTTGAAATTAATCTTTTCGGGGACGACTTCATAATCTCTCACCCAAATCATGGAATTGGTGTCTTCAAAAGGATCTTCGTTCTTGAAGTTAAGTCCGGCGTGAACCAGAATAAATTTGTCCAGTTCAACGTAGTTTTGCAACTTTCTCATCCAATCGATGTATCTTGAAGGAATCTCCGGTAAATTCTTTGTCCCGAAGCTTTTCATAGCCTCTTTTCCCCCGTGAAAAAGCCACTCTTTTTTTATCTTGTTCTTTTTCTTTATGCCCAGAATTTTATCCGGATTTTTTTCGTAATCGTAGGCTCTCAAAAAATAGTCTTCATGATTGCCCAAGAGGAAAGTCGTCTTAAACGGCTTTTTCTCTATTTCCATCAAATAATCCAAAACTCCCTTAGAGTCGGGACCTCTATCGATATAGTCTCCGAGAAAATACAACTCATCCTCCAATTGAGGACGAACCAAATCCTCAACCAGCATCTGCAACGTCTCCGCACAACCATGGATGTCCGGTATAACCCAGCGTTTGTTCGGCATACCTATTTCTTCTTTGATTGGTTTGCAACTTCTTCCATCAGTTTTTTCACGACTTCGGGATCGCCGAGAAAATAATCTTTTTGAAGGTTCATATCATCATCAAATTCGAATACATAAGGAATGCCGGTGGGAATATTGAATTTCAAAATTTCTTCGGGACTCATATTTTTTAAATATTTTACGATACCCCGCAGGCTGTTTCCGTGGGCGGAAATCAGGACTTCCTTGTATTTTTTCAGGCTTGGAATAATTTCATTTTCCCAGTAGGGGATAATCCTTTCAATCGTATCTTTCAGCGCCTCGGTAGCGGGCAATTCCTCCGGAGTAAGGGCGGCATACTTTTTTTCGAAGCGGGGATGTCTCGGATCATCCAAGGGAATAGGTGGGGGAGGAGTGTCGTAACTTCTCCGCCAAAGTAATACTTGTTCGGCGCCCACTTTCTCCGCCATCTCGGCTTTATTGTAGCCCTGCAAGTCTCCGTAATGCTTTTCGTTGAGACGCCAGGTTTTGTACACCGGAATCCACATCGCATCCATTTCTTCGAGGATGTACCAGAGTGTCTTGATAGCGCGTTTGAGGTAGGAGGTATATGCCAATTGAAACTCAAAACCTTCCTCCTTCAATATTTTGCCGGCATCTTTGGCTTCACGGATACCTCTTTCGGTCAGTCCCACATCCGTCCATCCGGTGAAACGGTTTTCTTTGTTCCAAGTACTTTGTCCGTGTCTTGTCAATACTAATCTAATCATATTTCTATTTGTTATTTTACGGTTAATATATCAATTACTTACCAAAAACTCTTTTGAGAATATCGTTTACGCGATCCTTGGGATTGTGGCGAATCTCTTTTTCTTCTTCGGCAATCTTTTTAAACAGTCCTTTCAGGGCTTGTTCCGTTACGTGGGTGGCAAGATCAGCGTTGACCGGTTTAAGTTCCGGAACGTAGCGGGCTACCTTATTATAGGCTTGAGTGAGTTGTTGCCAGGATTTTGATGCCGAGATTCCTCCCACTAAGGGCTTGTCAAGGGTTTTCTTAATTTTGGGTTTGAAAGCCGCTTTCAGTTGATTAGTGGTTTTCCTTTGCAAATATTGGGTAGCGGAATGGTCGCCGCCATTCAGTATGCCGAAAGCATCTTGAATGGTCATGCTTGTAATGGCGTTGACGAAAATGGGTTTCGCTTCCCTTACCGCTTCTTCGGCAGCACGGTTGAGCCGCAACTCCGCATCATCTATCATTTTGCTGATACCTATGGTTTTGAGTACGGCATCATTACGGTGTTTCAAGATTATGTCCGCTTCCTTCGGAAAGGTGATTTTCAACAACGGGTCTTTGAAAAAACCATTTCTACGGTGGAGTAGGTTGACTGCCGTATCCGTACCTACTTTCAAGGCGGATTTCAAACCCTTGGCAACTTCTTCTTTGGTGAGCGGAACATCAAAATTAGAAGCATTCTCTTCAATTGTTTTCATGACATTTTCCGCTACATCGCAAGATGTGAACAGAAGTACAGTGATCGAAAAAATAAGGATAAATGTTTTTCTCATACTAAATTATTTTACCTGCAAATGTATAATTTATTCCGGTAGTAAAGGTGAATATTTTTTTTCAAAAATTTTCTTTCTTTTGAGGCAACCATTTGTTCAATATTTTCGTTCCACCCATAGGAAATAGAAAAAATAATATGTGCCGCTATGGGCTTACGGGAATATCAAAAGTCGTTCTCTTACATTGTAATCCAACTCCCGGCTCGTAGCTGCAATGAGCCACACTTTTACGGTGTGGCTTCTTTTGTAAGTTTGGAAAAGACACCTGTTTGAAACACGGGAAAGAAGAAGTCCCCTAAAGAGGGAAAAGCCAGCTATTTGAGGCTGGCTTTTCATAGTAAGATGTGTAAAAATGAAGTGAATAAACAGAATAACCAATTATTAACCAAAACCAAATTAAGGGTAGGACATCTTACTATATGTCTTCATCTATCTATTTTTAAGAACTTTTCTTGTATAAATTCCGTTTTCTGTCTTTAAAACAATTAAATACTCTCCTTTGTTCAAAAAGTTTGTATTTATTTTGAAATTATTTTCTCCGGGCTTGTAACTCCTCTCCTGATGAACCACTGTCTTTCCAAGAGCATCTACAATCCGGATGTCTAATCTCCCATCAACATCCGAAATGAACTTTATAAGTGCAAAGTTAGTAAAAGGATTCAAACAGACAAGTTTTTTGTGTAAAAAATTATCAACAATCCCGTTAGGGGCACCGATAGTAATATAATTGTCTAACTCCAATTGGTCTGTAATTCCTTCTTTTTCAATGGTTAGGCTTACTTTAAACATGCCGCTATCGGCATAAAAAACAACCGGATTTTCTTCTTCCGATGTACTTGGAACACCGCCTTCAAACTCCCAAAAGGGAGTTCCTCCTCCGAAAGAAAGGTTGCGAAAATGTACGGAATCGTTTTCATAATTGAATTGTAAAGTGTCAGCCGTAAACAGGGCAATCAATGTTTTGGCATCGTTTAAGTCCACTCCTTTATAATCGGTAAATGTAAATTCTCCGCCTCCGGTGATTTCATTGCCTCTGACATCTTCGAGTTTGAAATAACCTTCTCCGTCATTGCAACAGATACCATCTCCGTAGGAGTCAAAAATCTGAAAATTGTAGCAATCTTGCGTATCCACATATACGGTGTCTTGATATAAGTGGTTTGCAAGTGTGTATGAATCACCGGTAGAAATGGTGTCGCCTTGGTGATTGGTGAGCAACCACGAAGTTTCTTCCGGATAGCTATCCGTCTTTAATTGAATACTGATAGCGGAGTAGGGCGTATCCGGCTTTGCCTTGAAAAACATTTGGATTTTTCCGTTATCACCGGGGTTCTCATCTGTCCCTCCGTTGGGAGCGGTACAAGTAATATCTATGATGTTTTGTGTCTGAAAATTTCCGCTTATGGAAGGCAAAACAATTTTGGCATTTTCCCCGAAGGGAATATTACCTTCCCAATCGAAAGTAGAAAGCGTTCCGTTGTTAACGGAATAATCGAAATGCAAAGAATGGAGTGTCTCGGTGCCGTTGTTTTTCACAAGTATTTCTACCGGGACTTCATCATTGCAAAATTCTCCCCGGGGAGAAATAATTTTTTTGATGGCGGCGTCCAACTGGGTGGTAGGATATACCAAGGGGACGGAACTCGCCTGTAGTATTTCGCGGGTCTGCGTATTTTGAATAAAAGCGACAATCTCACAATTTTGAGCTAGCTCCAGTGTGCCGGGATAAGAGTCCGAAGTGTTGAAAGAGAAGGTGTTGTCTTCAAACGTAAGCGGTGTGCCTTCAGCCGGAAGAAATTTTTGAGTTATAAAATTTACTTCGCTCATTCCCAGCCAATTGACCGGAATGCCGGATTGGGTAACAGCGACGTACAGGCGTAGATTGTCCGCATTGGCAGCAACTGTTTTGTTGATTAGAACGTTTATGGAGGTAAGGGAATTTACTTCATCGTAATTTGCCTCTACATTGACTTCAAAATCACAACTGTCCGGATTGATTTGGTTCACAAGGTTTACAAACGGATAGTAAAGACTGTTTTCCGGATCGGCTTCCACATTATGTTGAGTACCGTTGAAAATATTGTTTAAGGGGGTGGTAAATCCGTAGAAATCAGAACGTTGATTAGCTGCTTCGTTTTGAAGGCTGTCATTGTAGTGATACACCAAAACAGCAACATTATCACCCATCTCTTGCAACTCGTTTGCTGCCAGGATAGCCCCTTTTCCCAAAGGTTCTTCAAAAGAAGTTCCTATCTCCAATACCACCTTGTCGCGAGCGTAGGATTGCGCATAGAGTGCAGTGTGCCAAAGCCCTGAAATAGAAAGGGCAAGCGCTGCCAAAATGCCGGAATATTTCATTTTTACCATCTATTATATATTTTAAGACGTTGAATATGAGTACGATAATATTATATTGTCCCTTATTCTTACCGTTTGCAAAGGTATGTATAAAAATGATGTGGTAAAGTTAAAAATAATTAAGTTTCTTTTATTCCGGTTTTGCTTCGTTGGGGAAAAGATAGGGGAAATAAAAAAATGAAGGAGTGGAAGAATTTAGGTATCCATACACAAATAATACTAATTTTGTGCCTCGATTAAGGGCAGGTTTCTATTGTTGCAAGATAGTAGAGGAGTGTGTTTAATAGTCTGAAATTGAAATAGATATGAATAAGATAATAAAATTTGTTCCTAATTTCATCACGCTGATGAATCTCCTGTTTGGGATTTTTTCCATTCTTTTTTCGTTTTCGGGATGGTTTATGGAGGCGGGCTTGATGATAGGAAT
>WFZU01000106.1 GCA_015489405.1 Bacteroidales bacterium | reverse complement strand
GCTTGTGAAGTTCTGAAAGCAAAGGAGTTGACTTATGTCAATGACCGGTTTCAGAACGAGCGTAACGCAGTTATTGGACATTATAGACAGACTCTATTTGGCATCGACCGGAATAAGCCTTGTTAAAAACAATTTAAATTTTTTGTTTTTGCAAAAAAATAATCATTAATTTTGCAAAGCTATAACATAATAATGTATGTGTTGAAGAATCGTTTTGAAGAGATACGTCGGAAGATAAAGGAACTGATAGATGAAAATGAAGCCTTGAAGGACCGGGTTCAGAATCTTCAGGAAGACCTTCTTCAAAAGGAGAAAGAGATTGAGGAGTTGAATAGTGAAAAGAAAAAATTAAGCGAAGAAGTTAGATTATTGAAACTCAGTAGCTCCGTTGGAAGAGACACTTCGGAGTTGAAGGAAGAACTGAGGATAGTATTGCGGGAGATTGATGAAAGTTTGGAATTAATACGAAATAGATAGTTTGGCAGTTGTATGGAAGAGTTTACCATCACGGTGAAAATAGGCGGACGTTCGTACCGGTTAAAAGTCAATAGAGACGAAGAAGCCGGCATCCGTAATGCTGCTGACGAAATAAACAAGTCCGTAAAAGCTTATGCCGATAATATCGCATACAAAGATGAACAGGACTTGTTGGCATTGGTTGCTTTGGAAGAGAGAATAGGACGCATACGTTGTATGGAAGAAAAGGAGAGAATCGAAGAAGAAATAAATGAACAACTGGTCGGAATAGACAGACTTTTATCATAAGTAAAGAAAAGAATCGTTCTTATTAAAGATATTGCCCGCATTTTTCAAACATGTTTGGAAACTCAACATTATCCAATGGTGGATAATCTCAGAGTTCCTAGAGCAGGCCGCATTCTGATATTTTCAGAACCTTTACAGGCAGCGGAAACTCGAATAACTTTGGTTTATCCTAATCGTGTTTTTAGGAGTTTCCTAAACCCCGAAAAATGTGGGTATTTTTGTTTATTAACATTTAACATAAATAATATATGGAACTTATAGTATATGCAATAATAGGGTTAATCCTGGGAGTAGTCATCGGTTATGTCATTGCCGGCACATTGCTGCGCAAAAATATTGAAAAGAAAAGCAGCCATCTGATTGAAGAAGCCAAAGAAAAGGCGGAAATTTTGAGAAAAGAAAATGAACTGAAGATGAAAGAACGCTTCATTCGCCTTCAGTCCGAACAGGATAAAAAAGCCAGCGAAAGAAATCAAAAATTTCAACGCCTTGAAAACAAATTGAAGCAAAGAGAAGATGCGCTAACCAAAAAACTTGCCGAACACCAGCGGGCAGTCAAAGAATTGAATGATTTGAAAAACGCACTCTCCATTCGCAGTGAGAAACTTGCTAAGCAAAAAGAAGAGGTGGATAAATTGCATAAAAAGCAAGTTACCGAACTGGAAAAGATTTCCGCTTTGAGTGCCGACGAGGCAAAAGCCCAACTTATCGAAACACTGAAAGATGAAGCCAAAACAGAGGCTATGGTCTATATCAGCGACATCTTGGATGAAGCAAAGGCAACCGCCAATGAGCAAGCCCGGAAAATTGTCGTCGAAACCATTCAACGGACCGCAGCCGAGCATGCCGTGGAAAACTCAGTGAGTACTTTCCACATCGACGGAGACGAGATTAAGGGAAGAATTATCGGACGGGAAGGACGGAATATCAGAGCTCTGGAAGCCTTGACCGGAGTGGAAGTTGTGATTGATGACTCCCCGGACACGATACTTCTCTCGGGTTTTGACCCCGTACGGAGGGAAATAGCAAAACAAGCCCTTACCAAATTGGTGGCTGACGGTAGAATACACCCCGCCCGCATCGAAGAAGTGGTCAAAAAAACAAAAAAACAAATAGAGCACAAGATATTGGAAACCGGTAAAAAGACGCTCGTGGATTTGGGCATTCACGGGATGCACCTCGAACTGGTGAAATATGTCGGAAGAATGAAATACCGTTCGTCCTACGGTCAAAACCTTTTGCAACACTCCAAGGAAGTCGCAAAACTTTGCGCTACCATGGCTGCCGAACTGGGGCTTAATCCAAAAATTGCCAAACGAGCCGGATTACTCCATGATATCGGAAAAGTGCCGGATTTTGAAACCGACGATCCACATGCTATCCTCGGAATGAAATTAGCTGAAAAATACAAAGAAAAACCGGAAGTCTGCAATGCCGTTGGGTCGCACCACGAAGAGGTGGAAATGAAAACCCTCTATGCACCTATAGTACAAGCCTGCGATGCTATCTCCGGAGCCCGTCCGGGTGCCCGCAGGGAAATCGTAGAATCCTATCTCCAACGTATTAACAAATTGGAAGAAATTGCGATGAGCCAGGAAGGCGTTTTGAAAACCTACGCTATTCAAGCCGGAAGGGAACTGAGGGTATTGGTCTCGGCAGAGAAAGTTTCCGACGAAGAAGCTGCCCGTATCTCCTATGATATTTCTAAGAAAATCCAAGGGGAAGTAACATATCCGGGACAAATTAAGATTACCGTAATCCGGGAGACAAGAGCGATAAACGTAGCCAAATAACTCAAAACACTATGGCAAAAAAAATCCTGATTATTGATGATGAACCCGCCATCCGCAGGACTCTGAGGGAAATTCTGGAAATGGAGAAATATCAAGTGGAAGAGGCGGAAACGGGCGATGCAGCGCTTCCGCTGCTTGTCAAAAATGATTACGATGTCATTTTGTGCGATATTAAAATGCCGGGACTCAGCGGTATCGAATTTCTGGAAAAAGCGGTACGCCTCACCGACACACCTATCATTATGATTTCCGGACACGGAACCATAGAAACTGCCGTAGATGCCATCAAAAAAGGTGCTTTTGACTATATCTCCAAACCACCGGATCTCAACCGTATGTTGATAACTATCCGTAATGCCACGGAGAAGTCTGTTCTCCTCAATGAGACTAAGCGCCTCAAAAGACAAGTAAGCAATAAATGGGATATGATAGGCGAATCGGAGCCCATCGAAGAAGTAAAAAATATGATTGAGAAGGTCGCTCCTACCGATGCCCGTGTACTCATCACCGGAGAAAACGGTACCGGAAAAGAATTGGTCGCACACTGGCTCCATGAGAAAAGTCCGCGTGCAAGAGGACCTTTTATCGAAGTAAACTGTGCAGCTATTCCTTCGGAACTGATAGAAAGCCAACTATTCGGACATGAAAAAGGTGCTTTTACTTCGGCTATCAAAAGCCGTAAAGGAGATTTTGAAAAAGCACACGGTGGCACCCTCTTTTTAGATGAGATTGGGGATATGAGTCTCTCCGCTCAAGCCAAAGTCCTCCGGGCATTACAGGAAAATAAGATTGTCCGTGTCGGAGGAGAAAAGATGATTCCGGTGGATGTTCGCATTATCGCCGCTACCAATAAAGATTTGAAAGCGGAAATAAAAAAGGGGAAATTCAGGGAAGACCTCTATCACCGTTTAAGTGTTATCCCCATTAAGGTGCCCGCTTTACGCGAACGAAGAGAAGATATTCCTTTGTTAATTCATCATTTCTTGAATATATTCGGCGAAGAAGCCGGAAAGACATCCGTTCACATTAGCCCGGAAGCCATTGAATATCTGACACAACTTCCCTGGCCAGGAAATATTCGCGAACTCCGGAATGTAGTGGAACGCCTGGTTATACTTAGTAATGACAGCATCGAACCGGAAGATGTGAAGCGCTATGTTGCTTATTAAACCTCTATCGCTGTGCAAAAAATATTGAAAAGCAGCATTCCGGAGGAATCTATCTAGCGCCTGTCCATAAAGTCCGGAGTTTGAGCTGGAATGTCCGACTTCTGCGTTGCGCTCATACTCAAAACTTCATTGACAAGAGTCAACTCCAATACAGACAACTCTGCATAATCATTTTTCCCGTTGTTTCAAAGCATCATAAACCACCTGCATGATGTCGGTGCGCACATTGTATTTTACGATTTTATGATTGTCGGCGGTAGGATAAACGCGATTGGAAAGAAAAACGTAAAGCAGATTATATTGCGGGTCAACCCAAAAATAGGTGCCGGTAAAACCACTATGTCCGAAACTTTTATCCGAAGTCCCGTCGCAACTCGGACCTTCATCCCTTTTCGGCTCGGGACGATCAAAACCGATTCCTCTCCGGTTGCTGTTGAGCGGGAATTGTTCCTTTGTAAATTCCTTTAACTGAACAGTGTCAACATATTGAACACCACCATAATAACCGTTTTGCAAAAACATCTGTGCCATAATTGCCAAGTCATTGACATTAGAAAAAAGACCGGCATGTCCGGAGACCCCTCCCAATAAGGCTGCACCGGGATCATGCACATATCCGTGTACCAAACCGTGTCTAAAGTAGGTGTCTTTTTCCGTAGGAACAATTCGTTTTAGAGGATAATGCTCAAGCGGCTTATAGAAAGTATGTTGCATTCCGAGAGGCTTATAAAAAGTCCGGCTGACATAGTCTTCAAAGGGCAGCATCGTGATATTCTCAACCGCCTTTTTTATCAGGTAAAAACCCAGATCGCTATATTTATAATCCCTCCGTCTTCGCAATCTCGATTTCGCAATCTTGCGGTATATCGTATATGAATAATCGTCTTTCACATATAGTCCATCTGCTACCGGTGTGCTATACCCCTCTTTCATCCGGTGCACAAAAAACTTCTTTGACGGAAAACCTTTCTTATCCAACACATCCGTATAGAAAGGAATCCAGGGCTTTAAACCGGCTTGGTGAGCCATAATTTCCCGCAAAAACATATCTTTTTTATTCGATTGTTTCAGATAAGGCAAATAATCGGAAAGCGGCCTGTCAATATCCAGTCGTCCTTCTTGGTTGAGGCGCATAACGGAAACCGTAGAAGCGAAAATTTTCGTCAGCGAAGCCAGATCATAAATATCGGACAATCGCACCTCATCGCTTTTTTGATAGGTATGATAACCGTATGCTTGTTCCAGAAACACCTTTCCGTCCTTCGCCATCAATATCTGGCAGCCGGGGAAAGTATGCTCCTTGATATTGGCGTAAACAATAGAATCAATCTTTTTTTTTACTCCTCCGGAGAATCCCAATTCGGCAGGCGAAGCATATTGCAAACGACCGATATCGTGAAGTCTCATCCCGCTATGCAGCGGAAATTCACGGGTACTCACCGGAAGATGACCCTGCGAAGGAAGCGCTCCCATAATAATCTGTGCTACCACCGATTGTGCCTCATCTTTGTCTTCATATCCCAGGATAAGAGCCGGATAATCCTTAGCATTCTTCAATTTATTTAAGGCGTAGGGACTCCCGAAAAGGCTCAATACCACCCCGGTACGGCTCCGCAGCGAATCGATAAAGGCAAGGTCTTCCTGCCGCAATCCAAAATTTCTGTGTGGAAAGATACTGGTATGATGCAGACCGACGATGACCAAGTCATAGTCCGCCAATTGTTTCAATAATTTTTCCTTATCGAAGATGTTTTTTTCACGCGAATACGCATCAATAGCAGCATATTTTTCCAGGATTTTCTGAAAAACAGTCTTCTGGGCATTGCCAATGGAAAGCGAAGCTATTTTCATCGTGTCCGGTCTCCGCAAAGGGAGCAAGCTGTCATGATTTGTCAAAACGGTAACTGCCTTCTCAAATATTTTTTTGGACAAGGCAAGATTTTCCGGGCTGTTGAGACGCTGCATCAGACTGTCGCTTCTCAACGAATCGTATTGCGACAACACATATTGATATTTAAAATGCAATTGTTTTTTGACTTTTTCCTCCAACCATTGCGGTCGTATTTCTCCTTTTTCAAGCGCTTGTTGAATCGCTCTGACCGCCATTTTCAGGTCTTCGGGAAGCAATAGAATATCATTGCCGGCTTGCAGGGCTTTCAGGGCGGCTTCTCCTGCCGGATAATGCAGACTCACCCCCTTCATTTCGAGCGCATCGGTAATTTTCAGACCATGAAATCCCAAGTCTTTCTCAAGCAAATCCGTAACCACTTTTTTCGACAAAGTCGTAGGTACCCCTTTTTCGTCTTCCAAAGCAGGCACGGATAGATGTGCAATCATCACCCCTCCTACTCCACTGTCAATCAGTGTTTTGAAAGGAAAAAGCTCAATGGAATCCAGCCTTTTTCTATCGACCTTGATTTGCGGCAAGGTTTTATGAGAGTCCATATCCGTATCCCCGTGTCCGGGAAAATGTTTCGCCACGGCTATCACTCCTTCGTCTTGCAATCCCCGCATATAGGCGAGCCCGTAGGCAGCCACAAGCTTTTTGTCTTCACCAAAAGAACGGCTATTGATAATCGGATTTTGCGGATTATTGTTCACATCCACTACCGGAGCAAAATTCATACGGACACCGGTCATTTTCAACTGCTTGGCAATCTGTCTTCCGGCGCAATAAACAAGGCTGTCATCTTCCATTGCCCCCATCGTCATTTGATAGGGAAACTTAAAGGTATTTTGAAGGCGCATCGCCAGTCCGTATTCCGCATCCTGCGAAACAAGCAAAGGAACCTTGGATAGTTTTTGATAACGATTGACCAAATATACTTGCCGTTCCGGAGTTCCCTGAAAGAAACACAATCCCCCGACAGCATATTTCCGGATATTCTCCGCTACCGCTTGTTCATATTTTTCTCCTTTGCCGGAATGTGCCCGAATCATCATCAATTGTCCGATCCGCTGTTCCGGTGTCAAGGCTGCATAGACCGAATCCACCCAATATTGTTCTTTGTTTCCGGCAGTCTGTCCATAGCCCGCAAGGGAACTAAAAAGCAATATTATCCAAAAAAGTTTCCTCATATTATTCCTCTGTTCTTCTTATTTGTCAAACATAGCGAACTGCCCGCAACAAGCGGGCAAATTACCTGTGTTTGTTACATCTTATCTATTCATTACAAATGCAAAAGTAATAAGTTTTATACTCGCTTGTATAAGCAAAAATGAAAGTTTTTAACAAGTCAT
>WFZU01000105.1 GCA_015489405.1 Bacteroidales bacterium | reverse complement strand
TTACAAGCCTTAAATTCGAACATTCCGGCTCAAGCTCTTGACTTTGTGGATAGACACTATATTAGTGTCTGTCTATAAAGTCGGGAGTCTAGGCTATAATGTTCAAGGACAAGGCTTGCGAAATACTCAAAATCAAGGAGTTGACTTTTGTCAATGACTGTTTTGAGTATGAGCGTAACGAAGTTATTGGACATTATAGACAGACTCTATATTAGCCTGTAAGGAAATGTATTTCTACATTTTTGAACGTAAATATGAACCCTTCTTCTCAACTTATCTTGACCTTCATTGTAACTTATTCCGGAGGCTCACCGTATTAGGCTCGAAAACATCATAAAGCGCTTTGAGAAGATAACAAAAAAAAGAGAAAGTTATGAAAAATAGATTTGGTAAATTCGGATTAATATTGCTCATTCTCCTGTCAATACAAGGGCTTAGAGCACAAAAAGATTATGCGGATTGGAAGGTACGTAAATCGGAACATCTCGGCGACATCGAAAGCCTTGAAATGAGCGGGAATGTAAAGCTTGTCGTCTCGCCATCCTTATCCAATCATTATGAAATACGCACCCGGAAAGAAGGAGTGTATGCTGTCTCAGTGCGCCAAAAATCCAAGAAATTGGTCGTGCAGAATCCATCAAGGGTAAAGGAGGAAAAGAAGCAAAAAAGCATTGTTTTGCTGTATCTAAAAGAAAAAAGTATCCGGAAACTGAAAGCCTCCGGCATCTCCGGTGCTGATTTTGACGGAAAGGTGTTCGGTGAGGAATTGGAAATCAACGGAAGCGGCGCCACGGATATAGAAATAGATCGTTTCGAAGGAAAATCCTTGTCGCTGGACATTAGCGGCGCTACTTCTTTGACCTTGAAAGCGCTGTCGAGTGATGCATTGCAAATGAATATTGAAGGTGCTCCGGATGTCAGCATTCAAAATATTCAATGTCAAAGCATTCATTCGGAGATTAGCGGAGCTCCGAAGGTAACTTTGGAAGGAAAGTGCCATACGCACGAGCTGCAAATCTCGGGAGCTGCCGAACTGAAAGCGGCACAACTGCAAACGGATTCGTTAATCATCGAGTCCAGCGGTGCTTCCAGCGCCAAAGTCAGCGCCGAACACATTCAACAAAGCAAATCCGGAATCGCTACCATTAAAGTATATGATTCCAATGGCGAACGGATGGATGAAAAAGCAGAAATAGTTAAGACTAGCATTGCCAAAGATGACAGCGTAACATTTCGCATCGGAAAATTTAAAGTTGGAGTATTTGAAAGTGCCGATGATAGTGTGCACATAGATATTGACGGTGTAAGTGTAGATGTGGATGATGATGGAAACGTATCTGTAAAAAGAGAAAATGATAAACCGAAATTTGACGGACATTGGAGTGGTTTTGAATTGGGTATCAATGCATACGCCAAATCACAAAACGAACTGATACCTACCTTTCCGGAAGCTGACTCATACTTGGAAATAAATTACGGTAAATCCATCGTTGCCAACTGGAATTTTCTGGAACAAAATTTAGCCTTGCTTCCCAACAAAAAATTAGGACTGACTACCGGCTTGGGATTGAGCTGGAACAACTATCGCTTCGTGAAAAATACTCGCCTTGAAAGCACCAACGGCTACCTGCAAGGACAAATCGAAGAGGGCATAAAAGTCCGTAAATCAAAACTTACGGTCTTTTCGCTCCGGCTTCCGTTGATTATGGAATTTCAGACCAATATGGAAGACCACAAAAGGAAAAACGATTTCTACATCAATGCCGGATTGATTGGTTCGTTGCGTATTAACTCCCACACCAAACGTTATTATGATGAACTGAATAAAGATTTTGAGGTAGTTCAATACGATTCGCAAAGTCAGGCATACGTAAGTATGGGGACAGCAACCAGTCCGGACTATCCCAAAGTAAAGAAATTCGGGGACTTCTATCTCAATCCCTTCCGTCTTGATGCCACCGCACGTATCGGATGGGGACGTGTAAACCTCTTTGCGACCTATGCTTTGACCCCGATGTTTAGAAAAAACAAAGGTCCGGAGCTTTATCCTTGGTCTGTTGGCATTATTTTAACCAATTAGAGTCCGTTTATAATGAACAAACATAAATCGATATAACATCCTTAATTTCGATATTTCTTTCCGGAGGGATACCCCTCCGGAAAATATTGTAAAACATTAAAAATCAAAATGATGAAAAAGTATATAACAATTTTTGCAGCAATCCTTTTATTTTGGGGAATCTCCCCGGAAATGATGGCACAAAAGAAGTATGACGGTTGGTATATTATGCAAGAAGACGAACTCCCGTCGATCCACTCTCTACGGATAAAAAATGCTCTGGATGTCATGATTTACAAAGACACACACAATCATTTTAAGATTTTGGGCAAAGAAGATACGGATTATTACACCCGCTTCCGGGTAGATGAGGGAGAACTGACATGGTACTCGGAGAGAAAAATAAATAATTTTTCTAATTCCCATAGGCAAAAAGAAGTCGTCTTGCTATATCTTAAACCGGATCAATTACAAAAAATGAAGGTCAGCGGCGCTTCGGACGTGAGTATGGAAGAAAATCTCAGCCAACGGGATTTTAAGCTGTATGTGAGTGGAGCCTCGGATGTGGATATGGTCTTTTCGGGCGATAAATTGTTTCTGAAATGTAGCGGAGCCTCCGATTTGACAGCGGATATTGACGCCAAGCTGATTATTTCGGAGATTAGTGGTGCATCGGACGTCGTGTTGAAAGGAAAGACCGTCTCCCACAAAGTGGAACTAAGCGGGTCATCGGATTTAGATGCGAAAGATCTTGCTACCGAAGTTACGGAAATCGTTGCCGGCGGCTCTTCGGATGCCGAAATCAATGCGAAAAAATTAGTTAAGCAAGTGAGTGGCACTTCCGAAGTAAATTGCAACAATTCCCAAGTCAAAATTCAAAATATGAAAGGGAAACATTATTCACTTTTTGATGATTTCTCTTGTATGGACGACATCGATATTGACGTTATCGAAAACGAGAACGGAAGCGTGCATATCAATATAGGAGGTTTTACGATAGACATAAACGGCACCGATTAGAGTCTGTCTATAATGTCCAATAAAGCGTTACGCTTATACTAAAAACGTTATTCCGGCGGGCTCAATACATCGCATTGACAAAAGTCAACTCCTTGGTTTTGAGCATTTCGAAAGCCCCGGCTGTGCATACGGCAGACAGACTTGTTCTTGAACATTCCGGCTCAGACTCTTGACTTTGCGGACAAGCACTGATTAGTCCGTGGTGGGAGTGCTGTGCGTTACCGGTATTTTTCAAGAGTAAACGCAAAGGTTGTTCCCACGCCGGGAGTGCTGCGGACATTGATGGTTTGTTCGTGAGCTTCGATGATATGTTTCACGATGGAAAGTCCCAGTCCGCTACCACCGGTCTGCCTTGAGCGTGCCTTGTCCGTACGGTAAAAACGCTCAAAAATACGAGGCAAGTCTTGCTCCTCTATGCCCGGTCCTTCATCCGTAATCTCTACCAAGTAGTTTTTGTCCATATCAAAAAAACTGATTTTGATATGCGTATCTTTACCGCTGTATTTGATAGCATTCTCGATGAGGTTAACCAGGACTTGCTTGATTTTGTGCGGGTCCCCCTTGCACCAAATGGGAGTGGAATAAGGAGTACGGAAATACATTTCCATCCTTTTTTCGCCGGCTTTCTCTTCCATTAACTCCATCACCTCTTTGGTCAATGCAAGTATATCAAATTTAATAAAATGGGGCTTAATATCCGAGACTTCCAACTCGGAAATAGTATCCAAATCTTCAATGATGTGAATGATTCTTTCTATATTCCGGTTTGCCCGTTTGAGGTATTTTCGTTCCAATTTAGGATCGTCAATATCTCCATCGAGCAAAGAATATAGATAGCCCTGAATATTGAAAATAGGGTTTTTCAATTCGTGAGAGATATTGCCGATGTATTCGCGACGAAATGCTTCTTGATCTTTCAACAAAGAAACTTCTTTCAGATGCTCCTTGCTCCATTCTTCCACTTCTTCATTCACTTCGCGAATGAGGTCTGTACTTCGAGCGACACGGGGTTTCTCGCCAATCTGCAATTTGCGTTTGCGAATGGTTTTGTAAATGAGACGTATTTTATCATAAATAAATTTACGCAAGACATATTCAAAAATAAAATAAGTAGCCCCAAACATAACCGTGTCGATGAGAAGCAGTTCGCGGATATTGAAATGTTCGTTGTCAAAAATAAGAGATACGGCATAATACAGCAAAGAAATCAACAGGGTGAGCAAAATTGCCAAAAAAAATGCCAGTTGGCGGGGATTGGTATAATTGAAATCGCCTTTTTGGGTCATGAGTGTTCGAGTTTATAACCTACACCTTTCAGTGTTGTGATATTTTCTATGCCGGTAAGTTCCCGGATTTTGCGGATATGTACATCGATCGTGCGCGAACCGACGATGACATCTTCCCCCCAAATTATTTCAAATATCTGCTCCCGCGAAAAAACCTTATTGGGATGGGACGCCAAGAGTTTCAATATTTCAAATTGTTTTTTGGGCAGGTTGATGCGTTCTTTGCCTTTGTACAAAGTATATTCATTGGCATCCAGCCGGTAATTGCCAAAGGCAATAATATGGTTTTTCAATTGTTCTTCTTTTTCCCTTCTTTTGAGCAACGCCTTGATACGGGATATCAAAACTTTCGGATTGACCGGTTTGGTAACATAGTCATCTCCCCCCACTTCAAAACCGGTAATCTGCGAATAATCATCATTGCGTGCGGAAAGGAAAACAACAATAGTTTGCTGATTTTCAGGCATTTGCCGAATGGCAGAACAAGTTTGATAACCATCCATCACCGGCATCATCACATCTAACAGCACCAAATGAGGTTTTTTGGATTGAATGATTTTCAAGGCTTCTTCCCCATTGGCAGCCGTATAGACCTTGTAACCCGCCTTGGAAATATTAAACTTCAATATCTCCCGGATATCTTTCTCGTCATCGACTATCAATATCTTAAATTTCGCCATACGAAACTGCCTATATCATCGGCACAAAGAT
>WFZU01000104.1 GCA_015489405.1 Bacteroidales bacterium | reverse complement strand
ACTTTATAGACGGACTCTACACATTCTATTCACTTTTGGGGTTGGGAGAATGGGTGCTAACTTCCAACTTCAATTCTTCATCTCCTACTACATAATCCATGCGGATAAGAGCTCCCGGACTTATATCCATATTGATGATTTCTTCTGCGAGCATATCTTCAATGTATTTTTGAATAGCTCTTTTCAAAGGGCGTGCACCATAATCCTCATCCCAACCTTTTTCCAATAGAAAGTCTTTCACATTATCCGTTAATTCCAGTTCAAATCCCAAGTCTTTCACCCGTTTGAAAAGGTCTTTGAGTTCGATGTCGATGATTTTGTGAATATCTTCCCGTTCCAGGGAGTTGAACACAATCACATCATCAATACGGTTGAGAAACTCGGGTGCAAAAGTTTTTTTCAAGGCTTTTTCGATTACGCCTTTGGCGTGAGAAGATTTTGCCGAGCGTTTAGCGCTGGTACTAAACCCGACACCTTGTCCGAATTCTTTCAGCTGGCGTGAGCCGATATTCGAGGTCATAATAATAATGGTGTTTTTGAAATTGACCCGCCGTCCGTAATTATCCGTCAGGATACCGTCATCCAGGACTTGCAACAAGAGGTGATAGACATCCGGATGTGCTTTTTCTATCTCATCAAGTAAAACGATGGAATAAGGTTTTCTGCGTACTTTTTCGGTCAGTTGTCCTCCTTCTTCGTATCCGACATAGCCCGGAGGCGCGCCAACCAAACGGGAGACCGCAAATTTTTCCATATATTCGCTCATATCGATACGAATAAGTGCATCTTCGCTGTCGAAAAGATACTTTGCCAAGGTCTTGGCAAGATGCGTTTTTCCCACGCCCGTGGGACCAAGAAAAATAAACGAGCCTATCGGTTTGGACGGGTCTTTGAGTCCGGCACGGTTGCGACGAATTGCTTTGGCAATTTTTTTCAGTGCTTCGTCTTGTCCTATTACGGAGCCTCTAAGATCTTTTTCCATATGTCTCAAACGGTCGCTTTCGTTCTGAGCAACTCTTTTCACGGGAATACCCGTCATCATGGCAACGACTTCCGCCACATTTTCTTCGCTTACTGTCTCCCTGTTGTTTTCGACCTCCAACTCCCATTCTCTTTTCCGGATAGCCAGCGTGCTTTGCAATTTACGTTCTTCATCCCTGTAGGTAGCAGCCTCTTCAAATTTCTGGTTGTTGATAGCTGCTTTTTTTCTTGTAGAAACCTCATCAATCCTTTTTTCAATGTCGATGATATCCTCAGGGACGTTAATATTTGAAATATGAACACGGGCTCCCGCTTCGTCCATTACGTCAATGGCTTTGTCGGGGAGATTGCGGTCTGTGATATAGCGTGTGGACATACGGACACAGGCATTGAGGGCTTCATCGGTATATTTCACCAGATGATGATCTTCGTATCGGTCCTTAATATTATGCAGTATTTGAAGTGTCTCTTCTTCATTGGTGGGTTCTACCAATATCTTTTGGAATCTTCTCTCCAAAGCACCGTCTTTTTCAATATACTGACGGTACTCATCTAAAGTGGTAGTCCCGATGCATTGAATTTCTCCGCGGGCAAGCGCCGGTTTAAACATATTGGAAGCGTCCAACGAACCGGTGGCGTTACCGGCTCCCACGATATTATGCAATTCGTCGATAAACAATATGATGTCAGGATTTTTACTCAACTCGTTGAGAACCGCTTTCATGCGTTCTTCGAACTGTCCCCTGTATTTGGTGCCGGCAACGAGGGAGCCCATATCAAGGGAGATTATTCTTTTATCGAATAGAGCGCGGGAGACCTTACGTTGGGTTATCAGGATAGCCAATCCTTCAACAATAGCGGACTTTCCTACACCCGGTTCCCCGATAAGAATGGGGTTGTTCTTTTTTCTCCGGCTCAGAATCTGGGCGATACGTTCCATCTCAGTGGTTCTTCCGACGATAGCGTCGAGTTTTCCTTCTTCTGCCGCCCGGGTAATATCTACCCCGAAATTGTCCAATACCGGCGTTTTGGATTTAGTTTCCTTCATTCTTCTTCGTCTTTCCCTGGGAGTTTCTTTATGTTCCGGCTTTTCTTCCTCTTCGGGATCGGATAGGTCTGCTCTGGGCTCGCCTATGCCAATAATATCCTCCATTTCGTCGGCAATGATTTTGGATAGCTCCTGCTTCACATCATCATAGCCCACACCACTTTGCTGCAATAAACTGGAGATTAGATTTTCCGTATTCTTCATAATAGCCAGTAGCAAATGTTCGGGATGAATAAGCTCGCTTTTATAATACATCGCTTCCAAATAGGTAATTTTCAATACTCTTTCAGCTTGCTTCAAAAGGGGAAAATTAGCATCGTTATCCGCTTTTTCCGGAGTCTCCTCCATAATAGTCAATTCTACCTGTTTTTTAAGCTGTTTTATATCGACATCCAACGACCGGAGAATTTTCAGAGACATATTATTCCCCTCACGAATCGTTCCCAGAAACAAATGTTCCACGCCGATCGCCGTATTCCCGAGTCTTTTAGCTTCTTCACGACTGTATGAGATAATGTCTTTCACAGCCGAAGAAAATTTAGCTTCCATCATAATCTAAAAGTTTTTATTCTGTGCCTACGCAACACAGCAAAAATCAAACCATTTCAACGCCGTCTTATCACACTATGCACTATTGTCAGTATGACTTTTCCCTTTATGTCAGATAGACCGGAAAAGACGGAAAATCTTTCAAAACAAAAGTAGTTTTTTGTCGCTACTCCAAACTTTTATAATTGTTTTTTTTATCAACATATTTTTGTTAGTATTATAAATAGATTTTTTTTGTTTTTGGAAGGAATATTTTACGTATTTTCGTCTTTTCAATTTTGTAAACTTACATTATTGAAAATCATATAGTTATGAATTGAATTTTGTATGGAGAATAGAGAAAGGATCATAAAAGTAAACATCGAAGAGCAAATGAAGTCCGCTTATATCGACTATTCCATGTCGGTAATTGTCTCGCGGGCTTTGCCGGATGTGAGAGATGGGATGAAACCGGTGCATCGCAGAATTTTGTATGCGATGATGGACATGGGACTGTTGTCTAACCGTCCCTATAAAAAATCAGCCAGGATCGTAGGGGAAGTTTTGGGTAAATATCACCCGCACGGTGATTCTTCGGTCTATGATGCGATGGTCAGAATGGCGCAGGAATGGTCTTTGCGTTATCCTTTGATTGACGGGCAGGGAAATTTCGGTTCCATTGATAATGATAGTCCCGCGGCTATGCGTTATACCGAAGCCCGGTTGATGAAGTTGGCGGAAGAGGTGCTTTCGGACATCAATAAGGATACGGTTGATTTTCAATTGAATTTTGATGATTCTCTGAAAGAACCCACGGTCCTCCCAACCCGGGTTCCTACGCTTTTGGTTAACGGTGCCAGTGGTATTGCAGTCGGGATGGCTACCAATATGGCTCCGCACAATTTGACGGAAGTAATCAATGGGGCTATAGCCTACATTGATGATAATGATATTACTACGGAAGAGTTGATGCAGTACATCACCGCTCCGGATTTCCCCACAGGGGGAATTATCTATGGGTACGAAGGAGTGCGCAAAGCATACGAGACCGGGCGTGGTAGAATTGTGATGCGTGGAGAAGCTGTTATCGAAGAGAAAGATAACGGAAAAACACGTATTATCGTTACTTCCATTCCTTATCAGGTCAATAAGTCGGATATGATTAAGAAAACCGCCGACCTGATTAATGAAAAGAAGATGGACGGTATCTCGGACATTCGCGATGAGAGTGACCGTAATGGCTTACGTGTCGTGTATGATTTAAAGAGGGACGCTATTCCTCATATCGTGCTGAACAAATTGTATCAATATACGGCATTGCAAAGCTCATTTAGCATCAATAATATTGCATTGGTCAACGGACGACCGCAATTGCTCAATCTCAAAGACCTTTTAATACATTTTGTGGAACATCGCCACGAAGTAGTCGTCAGAAGGACTCAATTTGAATTGAAAAAGGCGGAAGACCGGGCGCACATCTTGGAAGGATTGATTATTGCCAGTGATAATATTGATGAAGTCATTCAGATTATCCGGTCGTCCAAGACCCCGGACGAAGCGCTCCAACGCTTGATGGAGCGTTTTGAACTTACGGAAATACAAGCCCGGGCAATCGTGGATATGCGCTTGCGTCAATTGACCGGTCTCGAACAAGATAAATTACGCGCCGAATATGAAGAAATTTTAAAACGTATAGCGGATTTGAAAGACATTCTTTCCAGGAAGGAAAGAAGGATGCAAATCATCAAAGATGAATTAGAGGAAATCAAAGAAAAATACGGGGATGAACGTTATTCCCGGATAGAATATTCCGCCCGTGATTTTGATATGGAAGATATGATCCCCGATGAAAAAGTGGTGATTACCATTTCCCATCTGGGGTATATTAAACGTACCTCTTTGTCCGAATATCGCAGGCAAGCTAGAGGCGGTAAGGGTGCACGGGGTAGCAACATCCGGGGAGAAGATTTCCTGGAACATCTTTACGTTGCTTCCAATCATAATTATATGTTGCTGTTCACCGATATGGGGAAAGTATATTGGCTGCGTGTGTTTGAAATTCCCGAAGGTACCCGCACATCCAAAGGTAGAGCTTTGCAAAACTTGATTCAATTGGATAAAGGGGAAAAAGTGCTTGCTTTTATCCGGGTTAATACGTTGAGGGACAGCGAATATATCAATTCTAACTTTATCGTTTTGGCAACGAAGTCAGGGGTAATCAAGAAGACTTCTTTGGAAGCTTATTCACGACCGCGTGTGAATGGTATTCATGCCATCAATATCCGGGAAGGGGATGAACTCCTGGAAGCGAAATTGACATCCGGAAATGATGAAATTATTTTAGCCACCAAATTTGGCAGGGCAGTCCGTTTCAATGAGGAGCAAGTTCGTCCCATGGGACGTACCGCTTCCGGTGTGAGAGGTGTCCGCCTGGCTTCGGACGAGGATGAAGTCATCGGAATGATTGTAATGAAACAAGGCGAAGAAGTCTTGGTAGTCTCCGAAAAAGGGTACGGAAAACGCTCTGCTTTGGATGATTATCGAATTATCAACCGGGGCGGCAAGGGAGTCAAAACGCTCAATATTACTGAAAAAACGGGTAATCTTATTGCTATCAAAGCCGTCTTGGACGATGATGATCTGATGATTATTACCCAAAACGGGATATTGATTAGAATGGCGGTATCGGATATGCGCATCATGGGACGTGCCACGCAAGGGGTTCGTTTGATTAACCTGAAAGAAGGTGATAAGATTGCAGCCGTCGCCAGAGTGGAGTATGACCCCGAGCTGGAAGAAGCCGAAGAAAACTCTGTGAGTGATGAAAATCCTGACGAAGGAAGGTCTGCCGGAGAAGGCGAAATGAGCGCCGGCGACAATGCAGATTAAATTTGGCAAGATTTTTGAGTGAAAGGAGAGAGAAGTTATTTTTGATAATGAAAATAAATATAAATTGAGAGAATATGAAAAGATTAACATTTATTTTGGCAATCATGGTCTTGATGGTTGCAAACGTTGACGCTCAAAAGAGCAAGCGTACCAGTGCGTTGAATTATTTAAGAAAAGGAAAACTGGATAAAGCCAAGGAATACATTGACATTGCGGCAAAACATCCCAAAACAGGTATTGACCCCAAAACCTGGGACTATCGCGGCAACATATATGTAACCATTTTGACGGATTCCAGCGGAAAATACGATGCGTTGAAAAAAGATGCAGTGGAAGAAGCAATCAAAAGTTATCAAAATGTTTTGAAGTACGATGAAAAAGGGATTCTGAGTATTGAAGCTAAAAAGAAAATTTTGGCACTGACGGATTTTGTCTTCAACGATGCTACTACTACCTTGAAAAAGGCTTATGCCGAAAAAGATGAGGCAAAGAGACAGGAATTGTTTGAAAAATCTGTCGGACTTTTGAAAAAATCGTTTGATTTGTACAAATCCGGCGGACGCACGGATACCACGTCACTGTATTACATGGCTATGGCAAATGAACAAGCCAAAAAAATAGACGAAGCTAAAAAATTATACAATCAGTTGATTGAAATGAACTATAACCAACCCGATATTTATATCGCTATGGGGAACCTCTATGCTGCAGAGGGAAATTTGGACGAATCGATGAAATATTTCAATATGGGAAGCAAGCGTTATCCTAAAAATCTCAATATAGTATTAAATGCTTCCAACGTCTATCTGAAAAGTGATAATCCCAAAAAAGCAATTGAAATTTTAGAAAAAGCAGCTGAATTAGACCCCACCAATCCTACGGTTTTCTCCGCTATCGGTTCCAAATATGAGGATATGGTAGAGAAAGCCAAAACGGAGGAGGAAAAGGCAGAGCTACGTAAAAAAGCGGAAGATGCTTTTACCAAAGCAATTGAATTGAAACCGGATTATTTCGATCCTAATTATAATATGGGAGCCTTGTATGTCAATCATGCGGTAGAGGTTAACAAACAAATGGAGGGTCTGCCTTTGGATCAACAAAAGAAATATGATGAGCTTAAAGCGAAAGCCGACGGGCTTCTTGAAAAGGCTCTCCCTTATATGGAAAAGGCGCATGAAATCAATCCGGAGGACCGCGCTGTGCTTAATTCGTTGAAGGAGATTTATGCCAGGTTGAAGAAATACGAAAAACTGAAAGAGATTAACAAGGCTTTGCAAAAATAAACCGGTGCCGGTTGTTTTTATTCCCTCCGGGGAATAGACTTCCGGAAATTGCTTCCGGGCAAAAAACAGGTTTTTCATAGTTTTGATGTGAATGGAGAGGAGAGGATATGTCCTCTCCTTTTTTTTGTGCAGGGATTCGCAAAGATATTCAGTTGACAATAAAAAAATTCTTACTTTTGCCGAAAATCGTATTGTATGAGAATTGCAGATGAGTCTAAATTGGAAAGAGTTAAGGAAGCAACGATCCGGATAATTGTCGAGAAAGGTTATCATGGAACTACCATTTCGAAGATAGCTTCACTTGCAGGAGTTTCTGATGGATACCTCTATCGTCATTATAAAAATAAATCCGAATTGGTAAGAGAGCTTTTTATTGAAAACAAACGTGATTTTCACCGGCGTATTTTAGGTTTTATTGAGTCAAGTGATACCATCCGGGAAATGTTGGAACGTTCTTGCCGTTTCATTCGTAAGACGGTTACGGAGAAACCGGAGATTATAAAGTTTTATTCCCTTTTGGCACACGACTATAGTTTTGATTTTCCGGAAGTGATACGTATAGAAATCGTCCTGATAGGGGAAAAAATTTACCGGAAGGGCGTTATTACAGGGGAAGTGAATAGAAAAACCAAGGTGGAAGAAATTATTTTGAGTTTCTTTGGCTTTCAAGCAAAACTTGTGGATTTCTATGAGAAAAGAATTATCAGCGAGGATTATTTTCAAAACGAGTCCGGACAGAATTTTATCGAGATGTGTCTGAAAGTTTGGAAGTAGTGTAGCAATGAAACCGGTGAAATATGCAGCCAGATTTTAAGCTTCTTGCGAAGCAATTGACCGGGAGTCTGCATTGTTCGGAATATTATCGCCGGATGTATGCTACCGACGCTTCCGTTTACCGGCAATTACCCCTTTGTGTCTGCTATCCGGCAAATGAAAAAGATATTCAAAAGATACTCATTTTTGCCAATGAACACCATTTGCCGGTCATTCCGCGTGCAGCGGGTACCTCGCTTGCCGGTCAGGTTGTAGGAGAGGGGATTGTCGTGGATATTTCCAAACATTTTACCCGTATCCAACAACTTGATTTAGAGCAAAAAACCGTCCGGGTACAAGCCGGCGTGGTTCGCAATCAATTAAACCGCTATCTCCACGCCTACGGATTGTTTTTCAGTCCTGAAACATCTACGGCAGACCGCTGTATGATAGGAGGGATGTTGGGGAACAATTCGTGCGGATTACATTCTCTAAAGTATGGAGATACGCGCCGGTATGTCTTATCGGTAAAAGGTTTTCTGGCAGACGGCTCGGAGGTCTTGTTCAAGCCATTGACGAAGGAGCAATTCCGGGAAAAAATGAAGGGCGATAAACTCGAAAATAGATTATACCGCCAGCTCTATTCTCTTTTGTCTAATCCGGATATTCAGAGTCTCATTGAGAATAATTATCCCCATAAAGATATTCTCAGAAGAAATTCCGGCTATGCTTTGGATGCATTGCTCCACACCACAATTTTTGACAAAGGAGAAGAAAAATTTAATTTCGCCAAACTCATTGCCGGATCGGAAGGAACCTTGGCTTTTATCACGGAACTGACGTTGCAACTTTCGCCGCTTCCTCCGGCTCATAAAGCCCTTTTGCTAACGCATCACTCATCTCTATGGGATGCCTTTGAGGCAAATACCGGGCTTCTCCGCTTTCCCGTTTCCGCTATTGAGTTGATGGATGACAAAATTATCGAATTAGCGAAAAAAAATGAGCACATCCGCCGTAATATGGACTTTATCAAGGGAAACCCCAAAGCCGTATTGATGGCAGAGTTCAATGCTCCGGAGATAGCGGAACTGGAAGCAACGATGGAGCAAGCTAAAAAGGAATTGTCGAAACAGGGATTGGCTATGGATTTCTCCGTTTTGTGGGATGCGGATGTTGGCAAGGCTTGGGATGTTCGCAGAGCCGGATTGGGAGTGCTCTCGAATGCTCCGGGTCGCCGGAAACCGCTTGCTGTCATCGAAGATATGGCAGTGAGACCGCAAGATTTGACACCTTTTATCCGGGAAATCAACGGATTGTTACAAAAATACGGACTGTCGTGCGTATATTACGGACATATTGCTACCGGTGAACTGCATTTGCGTCCGCTCCTGGACTTAAAAGATGCGGGAGACCGGGAGATATTTTATGCACTGGGCAAGGAAGCCGCCCTGTGTGCCGGAAGATATAAAGGAAGTTTGTCCGGCGAACACGGAGACGGCAGACTGCGTGCAGAATTTTTAGAGGATATTTTCGGAAAAAAATTGGTAGATGTTTTCCGGCAATTGAAGATGCAATGGGATGAGAAAGGGATTCTCAATCCCCATAAAATCGTTTTTCCGGAAAAGATGAATTCCTTTTTGCGTTATGAAGCAAATCCGGATGAGCCAAGTCTGAAAACCTATTTCGATTTTTCCCGCGAAGGGGGCTATCTGCAAGCTGTCGAAAAATGCAACGGCTCCGGCGATTGCCGCAAGCCGGCAACACTGGCAAAGCTGATGTGTCCCAGCTATCAGGCGACTTTGGATGAAGAAAACAGTACTCGTGCCCGTGCGAATATCTTGCGGGAATATCTTTCCAAAAAGCCGGCACTTTTGGATTTTTCCCAAGCGGAAATAGGCAACGTATTGGATTTGTGCCTGTCCTGCAAAGGCTGCAAGAGCGAATGCCCTTCCGCCGTGGATATGACCAAGTTGAAGGCAGAGGCTTTGCAACAATCTTATGAACAGATAGGGGCTATCCCATTGCGTACCAAGATGATAGCCTACGTGGATAACGTAAACCGTTTGACGGCAATCATCCCCGGATTGTATAATTATTTTATCTCCGCGTCTTGGTCTGCCCGTCAGATTAAACGTATTCTGGGCTTTGCCCAAGAAAGGAATTTGCCTTTTCTCTCGCGACGGAGATTTTATAATGAAGCCCGGAAGATTGTAGCGCAACCGCAACAGTTTCACTCGGAAGTCTATTTTTTTGTAGATGAGTTTACCCGTTTTTATGATGTGGAAATTGGTTTGAAAGCGGTTGCCCTTTTGCATCATTTGGGATACCGGATAAGATTTCCAAAGCATAAGCCAAGTGGAAGAACTTTCTTGTCTAAAGGGATGCTGAAAAAGGCAAGTTCCCTTATTGAAAAGAATATTCGTTTATTGTCGGGGAAAATATCCGGAAATACTCCGTTGATTGGTATTGAGCCTTCGACCATTCTCGCATTCAGAGACGAATATATCGATTTGAGCAGGGGCGAACAAAAAAAGTTGGCAAAGGAAATGAGCAAGCATGTTTTTCTGTTGGATGAATTTTTGGCTAAAGAGATGAAAAGCGGGAAGATAAAGCGGAAATCATTTAGCCGTGAGGCAAAACAAATATTATTGCACACTCATTGTCATCAGAAAGTTTTGTCTGATCCTGCGGATACTCGCTATATCCTGTCTTTCCCTGAAAATTATGAGGTGCGGGAGATTGCTTCCGGTTGTTGCGGGATGGCGGGCAGTTTCGGATTTGAGAAAGAGCATTACGAGTTATCTTTAAAGATAGGAGAATTGAAAGTATTTCCGGCAGTACGGGAGGCATCCCGGGAGACCCTGATCGCTGCCCCGGGTACCAGTTGCCGTCACCAAATAAAAGAAGGTACTCAGCGCCGGAGTATGCATCCGGCAGAAATATTGTGGGAGGCTTTGTTGAAATAGGATATTTATCTGTAACTCAGCATAATACCGGTCATTCTCTTATGAGAATAAGTGAAAATCCATAAAAATGATAAAAAAATTGGGAAATGAATAATTTTTTTATTTAATTTTGCCTGAACAAATATAAATTAGTGATTATGAAGAGGTTGTTATTTTTTGCAGGTTTACTGCTTCTATCCTCCTATGTGTTTACACAAGGGAAAAAAGCAGAAGATGGAGTAGGTTTGAATAATCCTATTCACCCATCCAGAGTGTCCACTGCGGTTTATTTTGATGAGATCCCTTCATTGAAAGATTTGCCTCCGGTAGATGAGCAATACTATATCGATCATCAAGGCGAACAGGTTGCCGAGGGGATGGAGAATGAGAGCGAAGAAGCTCCCAATTTTTCCAACTGGAAAGATGAAGGTCCGGATCCGCTCTGGCAAAAGGAAAACGGTTGGCTGCAAAGTCCTAAAGCCTTAATTCAAAATTTTGCCGGACAAAGCAGCCCTTATTTACCTTCTGATTGTAATGGTACCGTTGGTCCCAATCATTTTATGCAAACGGTCAATGTAACGTATGCTATTTGGGATAAAGCGGGTAATCAAGTGGTATCTCCTACGGCAATGAACTCCTTGTTTTCAGGGGTTACGGGTGCGGGAAATAACGATGGAGACCCACTTATCCTTTTTGATGAACAAGCTGATAAATGGGTAGCCGTAGAGTTTTCTATTTCCGGAGGTCCTCCTTACTACATGCTTTTTGCTGTATCCCAGACAAATGACCCAACCGGTGCGTGGTGGCGTTGGTCTTTCACCATGAATGGCTTTCCTGATTATGAGAAGGTCGGTATTTGGCACGATGGCTATTATATGGGAACAAATCTTGGAACGACCTCTTCTTCGGGAGATGATGTTTATGTTTTTGAAAGGAACGTAATGATTACCGGAGGAGCCAGCCCTCAACAGATTCAGTTTCACAATCCGAATCGTCCCAATAATTCATTTCACTGCATCATGCCTTTGGACGCAGATGGGACGGCGGCTCCGTCCTCCTCTCCCGGGCAATTTATTACGATCAATGATAATGCTTGGGGTGGCAATGACGAACTCCGGATATATGAACTTCATGCGGATTGGGCTACACCAAGTAATTCCACTTTCACAATGACCCAACAAATACCGGTCGCCTCTTTTGATTCCCAATTTAATTCTTGGGGAACGGGAGATATTGACCAACAGGGAGTTTCCCAGAAAGTTGATGCTCAGCCCTATGTGTTGATGGTGAGAGGGCAGTATAAAAATTGGGGCAACAAACAATCCATTGTGTGTGTGCATACGGTTGATGTAGATGGTACTAATCACGCCGGAGAGCGCTGGTATGAATTGGAAAAGACCTCTCAGACAGACCCTACCTGGTCTATCAGGCAGTCCGGAACATACGCGCCCGATGCACACAGCAGATTTATGGGAAGTATTGCTATCAACGATAACCATGAAATTGCCTTGGGGTATAGTATATCCAGCTCTTCCATGAGCCCGAGCATTCGCTATTGCGGGCAGTCTGCTGCAGGCAATGCTAATGCAACGGGAACCATGGACATTGCAGAAAGCGCTAATCTTGCCAACGGGCAATCACAGAATCCATCTAATTATGGGAACCGTTGGGGAGATTATTCTTTAATGACGGTTGACCCCTCCGATGGTACGACCTTTTGGTTCACAGCAGAATATTGGAATGGAGGAAAGAAAACCCGGATTGTCAATTTCACTTTGGGTGCTTCCGTCTTGACGGCTGATTTCTCGGGCTCTCCAACGAATATATCCACGGGCGGTTCCGTTACTTTCACCGATGCATCGCACGGACCGAATCCAATCACTTCGTGGAATTGGAGTTTCCCCGGTGGGACTCCCTCTTCTTATAGCGGACAAAATCCACCTGCCGTAACTTATAATACCCCCGGGAATTATAACGTTACACTGACTGTAGGAGACGGCTCTTCTACGGATACGGAAACGAAAACCGCTTATATCCATGTTGTTAACTGTACCGTCTCGTCATTCCCTTGGACAGAAGGATTTGAGAATGGAGGAAATATTCCAAGCTGTTGGTCAAATGAATACGTAACGGATACTCAAGATTGGGCGTATCAAAGCGGAGGATATAGCGGACATCCGGGAGCGGCTCATTCCGGAAGCTACAATGCATACCTGTACAATGGTTCTTCCACCGCTAATGTAACCAAGCTGGTAACTCCTCAATTGGATTTGTCCGGTCTCAGTTCGGCGGATTTAACATTCTGGCATACACAAGCAAAATGGTCAAGCGATCAAGACGAATTAAGAATCTATTACAAGACATCTTCTGCCGGTTCTTGGAATATACTGGCAACGTATACGAATGATATAACAAGTTGGACTCAAGAAACCATCAGTTTACCCTCTCTTAGTGGAGATTATTACATTGCTTTTGAAGGTACAGCCCAATATGGATATGGTGTGTGTGTGGATGATGTGATGGTGGATGGTGTTGCCGGAGGTTCTCCACCGGTTGCTGATTTCTCAGCAGATGATACGGCTCCCACAGTAGGGCAAACGGTAACATTCACGGATGCTTCCACCAATAGTCCTACTTCTTGGTCTTGGGCTTTTAGCCCCAACACGGTAACGTATGTAGGCGGAACATCTTCATCTTCTCAAAATCCGCAAGTAACTTTTGATGCAGTGGGTTCTTATAATGTAACCTTGACTGCAACAAATGCTGCAGGGAGTGATAGTGAGGTTAAAAATTCCTATATTACTGCAAGTTCTGCCGGCTACTGTTCCGCCTCGGGAGGAGGAGACGAATACATTAGCGGCGTTCAAATGGGTAGCATCAATAATACCGGTACAACTGCTGACAGCTATCATGATTATACCTCTTTAACGACCGACCTCACGCAAGGAGGTACGGAAAGTATTACGGTTACCAATGGGAACTCTTGGTCTTCGGATGATTTGGGCGTATGGATTGACTGGAATCAGGATGGAGACTTTGATGATGCCGGTGAAAATGTAGTTTGTGATGTCAATAATGGAGGACAGGGTACCTTTACCATTAGTGTCCCTGCAACCGCCACCCTTGGTTCAACCCGGATGAGAGT
>WFZU01000103.1 GCA_015489405.1 Bacteroidales bacterium | reverse complement strand
GATTCCCGTGGGAGTGCAATTTGCGGTAAAATTCTCTCGACCGGAATACGGCTGTCTTGTTTTCCGGCAATAAAAAGCACCGGAATGGGGACCTCCCGCAAGAGCTCCGTATGGTCTTCCCGTTGCTTCATTCCTTGCAAGGCAGCGATAATACCTTTTCCGGAAGTCCGGTTGGATTGGGTTATTAGTTTTTTTATCTCACCTGCATACAGCGCGCGATTGCGGGGAGCAAAAAGGGAAGGAATAAAATCGTTGATAAAGCCCAGTTTATTTGCTTTGACCACTTTTATCAGGCGGTCTCTGTTTTGTTTGGCTTCGGGCGTATCGGCTGTAGCCGAAGAATGAAAAAGCACTAATCCGCTCAATTTTTTACTGTGAAGACGGGCATAAGCC
The DNA here is from genome assembly GCA_015489405.1 of Bacteroidales bacterium. Lineage (GTDB taxonomy): Bacteria > Bacteroidota > Bacteroidia > Bacteroidales > S143-32 > S143-32. Next base: position 14,551 of record WFZU01000103.1, on the reverse strand, counting down.
AGACTCACATATCCGCCCATAGAATGTCCGGTAAGCAAATGCCGAGACATTTCCTCCGCTTGCAAGACCGTTGCAACCGCCTCCGCCATTGCCTCCATAGTATGCGGACACGAAAGCATCCCACTCTTCCCGTGTCCGGGCAGATCTATGCAGATGACCTGATGTGTGGCGGAAAAATAACTCTCAAAATCTTCCCACATCTCCTTCGATTCCGTAAATCCGTGAAGAAAAACAAGACTTTCTCCTTCCCCGGATACGGAATAATGAATCTTCGCTCCACTGTATTCTACCGACTTCTCCATAAAACGATTCTGTTACAAATTAGACTATTTCTTTTTTCCATATATTTTCCACCATAAGTAGCCAATGGCAAAAAGAAAATGAGCTGCTACGACAGCTGCAATAATATATACAATTGTTCGCTCACGCATCGCAAAATTATTTTTGCAAAAATAAAAAAATATCTACCCCATTTAATATTTATTATAAATTTGCGAACTTTTAAAATATTTGTTCAACGAAAATTTTATTGTATGTTTAAGGGACATCCGAAAGGATTGATTGCTGCCGCTCTTGCGAATATGGGGGAGCGATATGGCTTTTACACGATGATGGCGATATTAGCCCTTTTTATTCAGGCTAAATACGGATTGGATGGGAAACACACCGGCTACATCTATTCCACTTTCTATGCGCTGATATATGTTTTGTCGGTGGTAGGAGGCGCTATTGCAGACAGAACAGGAAAGTACAAAGGAACTATAGTGAGTGGATTAATCGTAATGTCCGCCGGATATCTACTTATGGCTCTTCCGTTCAATGTAAGCCCGGAAAACAGAACGGGTTTGTTGATACTCACCTTGGTCTCCCTTTTTATCATTGCTTTCGGCAACGGACTTTTCAAAGGGAATCTTCAAGCCTTGGTCGGTCAGATGTATGACAATCCTATGTATGGTAAGCTCAGGGATTCGGGCTTTTCCATCTTCTATATGTTCATCAATGTAGGTGCCATTTTTGCACCGTTTACGGCTGTTTGGGTGCGGAATAAATGGTTGAGTATGCATGGTTTTGCTTATAATGCCGATTTGCCGGCACTCTGTCATGCCTATATCGATAAAACGATTTCCCCGGAAGCTTCCCAATCTTTGCAAGATTTGGCAAAAGAGGTTAGTGGTAAAGAAGTGAGTGATATAGGAGCCTTTGCGCACCATTATTTGAACACTTTTGTTACCGGATTCCATTATGCTTTTGCAGTTGCTATTGTGGCTATGGGAATTTCCTTTTTAATCTGGATGTTAAACAAAAAATATTTTCCCAATCCCAAAAGTGCCAAGCAACGAAAGGCACACGCAGAAGCTACGGGGGAAGTGGCAATGGATCCCAAAGAAGTTAAACAACGGCTGTATGCTCTTTTTGCCGTTTTCGGAGTCGTTATCTTTTTCTGGTTTTCTTTTCATCAAAACGGTTTGACGCTTACATTCTTTGCTAAGGATTATACCTTGTTGCGTCTGGGCTCTTGGAAGTTATCTGCAGAGGTATTCCAGTCAATGAATCCGTTCTTTGTCGTCTTTTTGACCCCCGTTATTGTAGGCTTTTTCGGCTGGTTGCGTGCCAGGGGAATGGAACCCTCTACACCGAAAAAGATTGCTATCGGAATGGGAATTGCCGCCTTGGCTTTCCTCATTATGACTTTAGGCTCGTTGGGGTTGCCTCCGGCTTCGGCAGTGGATCCCAAATTGGGAGGGACTCCCTTACCGGATGAGCAACGGGTAACACCTTTTTTGCTTATGGCAACCTATTTTGTCCTCACTGTAGCCGAATTGTTTATTAGTCCCCTGGGTATTTCCTTTGTTTCCAAGGTATCCCCTCCCCAATATCAAGGGCTGATGCAAGGATTGTGGTTGGGTGCAACAGCGGTTGGTAACCAATTGTTGTTTATTGGAGCCGTTCTTTATCAAAGCATTCCTATCTGGATGACCTGGATGGTTTTTGTCGGTGCAACCACAATTTCTATGCTGACGATGTTGTTTATGGTGAAATGGCTCGAAAGGGTTTCTGAATAAGCTTGGAAGAAATTATATTTTGGAGGCTTGTTTTTTGCAAGCCTCTTTTGTTTTAAGGACAAAGATATGGCGGTAACGAAGTTTGTATGGGGACACGAAAGACGTTTCAACGCTTATCCGGAATATTTCAGAAAACGTTTCGGCGAGCGGGTGCAGAAAGTGTCTATTGACGCGGGTTTCAGTTGCCCCAATATTGACGGTAGCAAAGCTGTGGGAGGCTGTACGTATTGCAATAATCGCTCTTTCAACCCTTCCTACTGTTCGCCCCGGAAATCTATTACGCAACAGATTGATGACGGTATTGAATTTCATCGATTCCGATACCGGAGGGTGAAAAAATATTTAGCTTATTTTCAAGCTTTCTCTAATACTCATGCCCCTTTGAGTGAGTTGAAAGAAATCTATAAACAGGCGATGCAACACCCCGCTATCGCCGGACTGGTGATAGGCACGCGCCCGGATTGTGTGGACGAAGAGAAATTGGATTATTTTGCTGAGCTTGCCAAGCATAAATACGTTACTATAGAGTACGGGATAGAAAGCTCCAATAATGAAAGTTTACGAAGAATAAACCGTCATCATACTTTCGAAGAAAGCAAGCGGGCGATAGAAGCGACGGCAGCAAGAAATATTCCCGCAGGGGCACATCTTATTTTCGGGCTTCCCGGAGAAACAAGGGAAGAGATGTTGACACGTGCAGGGCTTATATCTTCCTTGCCTTTGACCACTCTCAAGTTTCATCAGTTGCAAATTATCAAGGGGACAAAAATGGCAAAAGATTACCGGCTTCATCCGGAAGATTATACTCTTTTTTCGCTGGAAGAATATATCGATTTTATCATTAAATTTACCGAAAAACTAAATCCCGCAATCATTATAGAAAGGTTTATCAGTGAAGTTCCTCCCCGTTTTAAGATTGCTCCGGACTGGGGAATGTTGCGTGCAGACCGTATTCAGCAACTGATTGAGGCAAAAATGGAAGAAATAAATACCTGGCAAGGAAAAAGTTTCCGGAAACTTTAATTTCATAATAGGCTATTTATCCGATACTTATATTTATTCCTCGGAAAAATCGCCGTATTTGCGTGCCTGTATTAACTTTTTTTTAATAAAATTTGTAAACTAATAATTTGGATTATTCATATTATTGTTATATTTGCAGCATTAAAAAAAGTAGAAAAGTTTAGTATTAATTTAAATTTAGAGTTATGAAAAAATTTACAAGATTGTATGTTTGGCTGTTGACTATGCTTTTTGCGAGTTCAACGATGTTTGCGCAAACCGCAAACTCCGTTTTTAACAGTCAAATTAACGCTTTGGTAAAAAGCGGAAACATTGACCAAGCAAAGAGTATGGTCGTTAAAAAGGAAACCAAGAAGTATAAGAAAGTTACGATTGACCTCAAAGGTAAAGGGGAAGCCTACGCTTATGTGGCTTACGATCCTTCAAGTACCAATCCGACAGGTCCGGCTATGGTGGAAACTTCGGATGCTTCCGTTACTTCTTTAGCTGCAACTTCTTCTGAAAACTTTCTCCCTGCCGGTACATGGGCTGATGGAGTATGGTATGCAGAAGAATATGACAACGGTAATTTGTGGACCATCGATACTGACGGTACGATGACCTTGGTCGGAAGTGGATCCAACTCTATCAATGGTATGGCTTTTGACGGTACTACCATGTACGGATGTACTTCTACCGACCTCTACACTATCGACTTGTCTACCGGAGCCCAAACCTTAGTAGGTTCTATGGGAAATGCCGGTGGCGTGATGATTGGTCTTGCCAGTGATGGAACTACCCTCTACGGTATTGACTTGGGTGACGATAATCTTTACACCATCGATCCTTCTACCGGTGCTGCTACCGTTGTAGGACCTCTTGGAATTGATATTAATTATGCTCAAGATGCTGAGTATGATAAAGATAACGGTGTTTTGTATCTTGCCGGCTATACTACTACCGGTTCTCTTTATACCGTTGATGTGAATACCGGTGCAGCTACTTATGTTGCTGATTTCACCGGAGGTGCCGAAATTACTGCTTTTGCAATTCCTTATACCGGTGTTACTTATACCAACGATATGGCAATGGTATCCATTACTTCTCCTAACACGGGAGTGGATTTGAGCAATGCTGAAACCGTCTCGGTAAAAGTTAAAAATAATGGCACGGTTGATCAGTCTAACTTTGATGTAAGTTACACCTTTGATGGTAACACTTACACGGAAACAATCACGGCTACCGTGGCTCCCGGTGAAATGTATGAACATACCTTTGCTACTACCGTTGATTTGTCTGCTTATGGCAGTTATGATTTTGAAGCTTCCGTTTCTCTTAGTGGTGATGAAAATCCTGCTAACGACACAAAAACAAAAACCGTAGAAAATCTTGAACCGTCTCTCTGTATTGATGGATTATATACTACAGGTTGCTCTTGGGGTGATGGTCTTGTAACTTGGGATTTGGCTGATGTGAATGTGGCTGAAATTCCGTGTGGTAATGGTGATCCTTATGATTGGTATCATGACTATACGGATATGGTTCATACTTTGGCTCCCGGTAATGATTATACTTTGACCGCCCAATGTGGATATTCTAATACTTACCTTAGAGTCTGGATTGACTTTAATGATAATCTGATGACCGAGCCGGATGAAATGTTGGTAGATAACTACCTCATGGAAGCTACCGGAACGGATTACGAAATTCCGATTTCCATTCCTGCTGATGCACTCCAAGGACAACATATTTTGAGATATAGAACCAACTGGAATTCACCCTTGGACGGTGACGGTTGTGAAACCTATACCTATGGTAATATGTGTGACTTTAGCGCTTTGGTGGGTGAAGCTCCTCCAACATTTGATCCTCCTACCAACTTGACAGCTACGGCTGTTGATCAAGATGTTGAGTTGTCTTGGGAAAATCCTACAGATATTACCGGAATCGAAGTATATCGTGATGGTTCCTTGATTAGTACGTTGGGCGTTGAAACCACTTATTTGGATGTTGCTCCCGGTTATGGTACATTCACCTACTGTGTGAAAGCTATCTATCCTGACGGTGTTTCAGAATGCTCTGATGAGGCTAGTGCTACTCTTGTCAATGGAGACTTGGATCCGGTGACGAACTTGGTTGGATCAGCTGACGGTGGTACCGTAACTTTGACTTGGGATGCTCCGGGTGGTGGTCCTTCTCCGCAAGACTTTTTTGAAGATTTTGAAAGTGGTACCTTGCCTACCGGTTGGTTAGCTGTTGATAACGATGGTGACGGTTACGGTTGGATTAATGGTGCTGAAAATGGTTTTGGAGCCTACGAGGGTACAGGTTGTATGGCAAGTGCTTCTTATATTAATGGTGTAGGAGCTCTTACTCCTGATAATTGGCTTATTACTCCGGCTATTGTTGTGGGAAATGGTGCTACCCTGAGTTATTGGCATACTGCACAAGATCCTAACTGGGCAGATGAGTATTATTATGTAAAAGTTTCTACCACGGGAACTGATTTGTCTGATTTCACCGATGTTCTTTGGGAAGGTGTTACTCCTGCTGATTGGGCGCAAGTTTCTATCGACCTCAGTGCCTATGCAGGACAAACTTGCTATTTCGCTTTCGAACATACCGACGTAACGGATATGTATTGGATGAAGATTGATAATTTTGCTGTTTCCGGTACAAAAACAAAAGCGCAATATACTGCACCTGTGGCTATCTCTAAAAAGAATGTAATGCCGTTCAAAACAAAAGATATGAGTACGGAAGAGATTGCAGTTGCTTTGGCAAACTACAATGCTAAATCCTCTAAAGATCTTTTGAGCTTTGACGTTTACAGAGATGGCGAGTTTATTGGAAATACTTTGAATACTTCCTACGTGGAATCAGGCGTTGCTCCGGGTACACATACCTATGGTGTTCAAGCTATTTATGATGAAGGTCCCGCTCCTATGGTAACGGTAGATGTTACTGTTGAAGCCGGTGATTATGTATTCTATGATGATTTTGAAAATGGAGTTGCGGGAGATCAAGTTGCTTGTACCGTAAATGATCCGGCTAAGTGGACCACTTGGGATAATGCTCCTTGTACTTCTACGGATGCTTATTACTCTGATGAGCAAGCTCATAATGGAAGCATTTCTACTTTGGTTGAAGATGATGTGGATTTGGTTCACCCGATTGACAATTATGTAAGCGGTGCTTATGATATTGACTTCTGGATGTATATCGCTCCGGGTAAATTGGCTTACTGGAATACTTTACAATTATTCAATGGTAGCCAAAGTAAATGGGGTATGCAAATTATGTATCAAGACGGTACGGCTACCTTAGACGCTGCCGGTGCAGCTGCTACTACTTTTGCTTATCCTGATGGTGCATGGATGCACAATGTATTGCATGTTGACTTGACAAATGACCAAGCTGAATTGGTAGTAGATGATGTTTCTATCTACACTTGGGTTTGGAGTGAAGGTGCTAACGGTGGAAATGAATTAGACCAATTAGGTGGTAATGACTTCTACGGTTGGACAGGAAAGGGTAAAGGCGTTTGTAAGTACTTCATTGATGAGTATAAGATTGTTCAAACAGCTGAACCTATTGCTCCTATTACCGACTTGACTGCTTCCGAAGGTGCTAACTGTAATGATGTGGTTCTTTCTTGGACTTATGATGGTTGTACCAACCTCAGCAACTACAATGTATATCGTAATGCTGACCTCGTTGGTGCTCCGAGTACTACCGGTTTCACTGATGAAAACGTTCCTGATGGAACTTATACTTATACCGTAAAACCGGTTTGTGACGGAAATGAAGGTCCTGCTTCCAATGCTGTTGAAGTAGAAATCGCTTGTAATATGGAAGTTCCCGAAGTGGTTGACTTGCAAGGCGATTTTAATGAAAATGGTGATGCCGTTCTTAACTGGCAAGCTCCTATTGCCTCTGATGTATTTAGTCATATGGGTGATTTAGATCCTGAAAATGGTATCGGTCTTACGAACGGAGGTACATTCAGTGTTGCTTCCAGGTTTGAAACCGGAAGTGAATATTATGGCGGAGTAATTGATGCTATTGAGTTTGGACCTGTCGGTGACGGTTCTGCTACGTTTACCCTCAAAGTATGGGAAGGTAATTCCGATAGCCCGACCGAAGTTTATGCACAAGAAGTAACTTCATACATCCCGGGTGAAATGAACACTGTTGAGTTAACGACTCCTGTTGCTATCAATCCGTTGAAACAAATTTGGGTTGGTTATACGGTTACTCATGAAGCCGGAAATAATCCTGCCGGTGTTGATGCAGGTCCTGCAGCAGAAGGTGGAGATCTTCTGAGTTTTGGAGATACCGGTGAAAATTTTGTTTCTATGAGTCAACAATACGGATTGGATTATAACTGGGCTGTGAAAGGTCTTTACAGTTTCGGCGGTTCTTATAATGTTTATTATGGAGCTGACGCCGGCACCAGCTATGATCTTTTAGGTAATACGGAGGAAACTACTTATACGCATACTCCTTCTGAAATTTATGCTGAAAACTATTACAAAGTTACCGTTTTGGTTGATGATAATGAATCAGAAGGTACGGTTGAGGTTATTTCTTCAGTTGAAGATAATGTAGCTTCTGTTACTTCTATCTATCCGAATCCTGCTACTGACAAGATTCAAATCAATTCTGATCTGAATATCGAAAATGTAAAAGTTTACGATGTTACGGGAAGAATGGTCAGCAGTGTGAATGTAACGGGCAATACGGTTACATTGGATGTTAACGATCTCAATGGCGTGTATATGCTTCAAATTACTACTGAAAAAGGTGTTATGAATACCAAAGTTGTGGTTAAATAATATCTTCTGAATACGTTTTAGAAAGAGGCTGTCCGGAAGGCAGCCTCTTTTTTTTATTCTTGGAACAACCTTTGGAGGTTCAGCCCGGGCAGGGACAAGCCTGTATAGTTGATGCTTTTGAGCAAATCTTGATGAAGCGGAATATGAGATATTATGTCATATTCCGTTTTTTATTCGTCTATGATTTGCAATATATTTTAGTCGTGATTGGCAAGGAAAGGGAAATACGGAAAGAGGTATTGCTATAATAGATGTTTATCTACCTCTGAATTGGGAATGTCATGCATGCACCGGAAATGTTTCTTGGGGCATTTGTCATATCCGATTTTGCTGCAAGGACGGCAAGATAGTCCCTGTACTTCAAATATCTTTGATTGCTTCCCCGGCAGATACGGGTACATTCCGAATGCAGGAATGGTATTGCCCCAAAAGCTGATAATCTCTTTTTGAAAAGCTGCAGCGATATGCATCAGTCCCGTATCATTGGTAAAAACTTTGGTGCTTTGGCGCAAAATGGAAGCCGATTGATTCAGACTGTATTTCCCCGCTGCATTGATAATATATTCCGGAGATTGAGTCTCAATAAGGGCTCCTCTTTCCCGGTCTTCTTTTCCCCCCAGTAGAATGACCGGGGTAAGCGTTTTTTGCAATATCGCAATTATCTTCTCAGGAGGGAAAATTTTTGTAGTATGCTGTCCTCCTATAACCCAAGTATAATAATATGATTTTACTTGTGGAAATTCTTTCCGTATATCAATTTCTTCTTCCTCCGGAATAAAATAGTCTAATCCCTTCCCGTCATTTTCAACATTTATTTTATGTACTGCTTCAAAGTAACGGTCAACGATATGCACTGAAGGCAGTCTATCTATCTTAAAGCGTGTAATAAGCCACTTTTGAATGTTAAGTTTATTGAAGGTAGCAGAAGGTTTGTGTAAAGCATATTTGACACGGAGGCTACGAATATTTTTATGTAAATCAACAATGAAATCAAAATTTTCCTCTTTCAATTCTTTGATGACGGTATTCAGACTTTGGTCTAATAAATGAAGTTTGTCAATATTCGGATTAGCTTGAAGTACCGGTTTGTAAGATTTTTTTGTCAAATAATGTATCTGTACACCCGGAAGTTGCGCTTTGATACATCTTAATAGGGGAGTAGTCAAAACGATGTCTCCAATAGAACTAAAACGGATAATCAATATTTTTTTCAAAGATGCTGTCTTGTCAATTGCAAATCAAATTAAAAAAAAGCCTGAAAAATTTCAGGCTTCAATATTTTTATCACCGGAATCCGGTTTCGGGAAAACATTATTATTTTCCTCCCATCATATCTCCGGTTCTATCCATAGCGCAGCGGAATCCGATGTAATTAGTAGATAAGCTCTCTTCAAGATATCTGCGGGTGGAAGGCATCAGATAGTAGGGAGAGTCCCTCCATGACCCACCTTTATAGACCCGTACCTTATCATTGATCATACTGGACTTTCCATAAGCATACATAGTAGAAGAATGAGAATCTTCTTTTTCTTTAGTCCATTCATTTTTGTCCAGAGCGGATTGAAAGTCTCCATCAAGATAATTGATATTATCCGCTTTGCGGTAATTTTGTCTGTTTCCGATTTCTTCAATGGGTTGAGGTTCATACTCAACTCTACCGGTGGTATCGTTAAAGACATAATTACCTTCTTCATCCGTTTTCTTTTTCAGGAAAACGTTTCCACGGAAAGGAGCTAAATCTTCCACATCATAATGAGACATGGGGCGATATACATCTTCCACCCATTCGCTAACGTTCCCTGCCATATTGAATAAGCCGAAATCGTTTGCCCAGTGGGTACCCACGGGAGCAGGTCCAATCGCAGCGTCATTAAGATCTCCGGCAACTCCGGCATAGTCTCCGCGCCCTCTTTTAAAGTTGGCTAAGAACACGCCGAAATATTCTTTGTCGTTAGCGCGCAGCGGTGTTCCGTTCCAAGGGTACATTCTACGGTCTGTGATACGCTCGTACTCCGTATTGCCAATCAGAGCAACGGCTGCATATTCCCATTCCGCTTCGGTTGGGAGTCTGTAACGCGGCAACAGAATACCATCTTCGACACGCGCTCTCCTTTTTCCCGATCCATTGGGGTCCAAATCTTCAAGATTTTTTCTTACAATACCCTCATATTGACCGGCTAAGTATGCTTCCGTGCTGAAGTTTGCCTCATTTGTTTGGTCCGGATCCGGTTCCAAAATACCAGCATCGATCAATCTTTTTTCGTTTACACGGTCAGTACGCCAAGCACAATAGTCGTTAGCTTGTAACCAACTGACTCCAACCACGGGATAATCCCTGTATGCAGGATGTCTGAGGTATAACTCTACCAAAGGTTCATTATAGGCTAAACGCTCTCTCCAAACCAAGGTGTCGGGAAGAGCTTTTTGATACACTTCCGGATGGTCTGCCCCAAAGACTCTGTGCAGCCAATACAGATACTCAAGGTAGTCCAAATTACGGACTTCATTTTCATCCATATAGAAAGAACGAACAGTTACCCTACGACCGGGAGCATTACGTTCGTAGATAGGATCATCGTAGTTTGCCCCCATAGTAAATGTTCCTCCTTCGATGAAAACCAAACCGGGACCGGTGTCTTGTTCAACGAAGTCCACTTTCTGAAATCCACCGTTTTTCATATTATTATACTCCCACCCCGTAGTTTCAGAGACGTCTTTACTACAAGAAATTGATACTAAAAGCACTGATAATAAGGTGCTTACAAACAAAAACGTTTTTCTAACCATAATCCAACTAAAATTTGCTGCAAAAGTAACTAAAATTCCGGACAATTTATTGTATTTTTTTTATAATTTTTTTTGAGGCATAAAAACTTGTAAGCTATACTCAATTCATGAGCACCTCCGGCAACTCCCGATAGCCCGGAAAGAACAAAATCATAACTATAACCGAATTTAAAAAAAGATGTTTCCACTCCTATTATCCCGATAATACTTTCCGATTGCTGCATCGTATTGTGATACCACAGGCCAAAGGTCAAAAATTCATATGATAGATTCAGGCCTGTATTTATCCGCCATACTTCATCTTGCAATTGTACGAGAAAATTAGGCGAAACATAAATGGGATAAAGATTGCGTACATAAACCGGTAGTTTGGCTCCTCCGTGCACACTATATTTTCGTTTCAGATAGTTGATGTTATCTCCGGCATAGTACGGGCTTGGAGCTTCCGTCAGATGATGTCCGGAAAATCCCAAATAATATTTTTCATAAAAATCAAAAAACAGACCCGCCGAATAATCCCATTGGTGGGAAACAAATTTTTGCAGCATATCCGTTTGCGAACCGGAAGAGATAGCACCGGTATTGATGTCAATCATGTCTTGGAATATCAGATTATTGCCTCCGAAGGCGTATTGTCGATAGTGAAATTGAAAGCCGGCATTCAGGGCAGTATAGTCCGAAAGCATCATTTGATAGTTGTATATCAGGCTGATATTATTGGTAACAAAGGTGTTTTCCCCTGCCCGGTCCGATTGAAAAAGAAAACCGACTCCACCGTGTAGAAAGGGCAGATAAGTATCTACTCCCGCCTGGTAACTGACATAGGTGTCCGGAATTTTTGGATATTGATTGCGGTAGTTCACGGTAAGCCGTCCGCAATCCGCATTTCCGGCTAAAGCCGGGTTCAAGTACATCGGGCTGGCATATATTTGTGAGTAAACTACATCTTGTTGTGCAAAAATTCCTGTGTTTAATAGTAGCAGCAGGGAAAGGACAAAGTGCTTATAGCTGTCAATGAAATTCCGGGTAGAGTTTTGAGAAATACCGGCAACGGATACGTTCCGGTTAGTATGCTTAGGATACAAACCGGAACGGGCTGCAAATAGTTGTCTTTCTTTGATATTACCACCCATAACTAAACTTCTGTTAGATTTACGAAATTACAATTTTATTTGATGTAAACGTAAAAATTTATTTTTTGTTACCGCCTGCGGGATGATATTATCCGTACAAAAAATTTATGGGTGGCGCTTCGCGTAAATTTATCCGGAAACAGAAAATATTTGCATAGTATTATCGTTTGCTCTGTTTTCTCCCGGCAATCCTTCTTAAAAGAACAAATGCCAGCAATGAGACGGCAACAAACAGGACGGCTACAGGCCGTGCATAGTGAAGTCCGAAAGCGGAAAAGCGTTCATAAATCATTACCGGTGTAACCATAGGATGATATGCGATAATCACAATCGCGCCAAATTCACTCATCCCCCGGGCAAACATCATTACCAATCCGGATATGATCTCCCTTTTAGCAAGGGGGATGGAAATGCTGAAAAATACGCGTGCGGGGGAAGCGCCCAGACTTGCGGCGGCAGTTTCCAGCCTTTTAGGCACCGCCTGAAACCCATTATGTGCAGCATGAAGCAAAAAGGGAATACTGACAAAAGCCATAGCTATAATTATTCCGGAGGTATGTCCGGTGAAATTAAGACCGATTTTACCTGTCAAGGAACCCACGAAGCTGTCTTTAGAAATGAAACCCAGCAAAGCAATGCCGGCTGCCGTATGTGGAATGACAATGGGTAAGTCAATGATGCCCAATATGATACTTTTCCCGGTGAAGTCTTTTCTTGCTAAAAAATAAGCAAAGGGAATGCTTAAAATTCCTATTCCGAAACTTGCAACAAAGGCGGCAAAAAGAGTAGTCCCGATACTCTCTTGAACGGCTTCGTCCGATAGTGTTTCCAGTAATTCCGGGAAGGAAGTGTGCAAAAACATGGAGACCAAAGGAGCAATGATAAACAATCCGGTTAAGGCGCTCAGAAGTGTAATCAGTATTTTAAAGCTATAATTCATCTGCGTGTGATCTGTTTGCAATTCAGCATATTACGGTGATCAGGGGTCTGTTAATGGAGCCCTTTTACACGTGGAATACCGGCGATATACTCTTTTAAATAGAAAGGGGTGAAGTAGGCTGTATCCGCAAATTCATCATTCGCATATTTGCGAAGACCTTCTTTTAAAAGGTGTTTAGCGGACAATTCAAAATCATCTAAAATCCGGATATTGTGGATTCCTTGGCAGAGTTCGGCTATTTTTTCGATTTTGTCGCTTGCGATGAATGTAAGTTGTTTTTTGCTTTCAAAATATGCTCTGTCGAGAATAATGGCACGCGTATCTTCCAAGATAGTTAAATCCTTATCCAATTTCATGGAATATACTTCCATACGCCTGGCGTCGATCATCGGTTGAATGGTAAAGTTTTGGGTTTCAGTATGTTTGTTGGCATATTCCCAAATTCCGTTTGCCATGCTTTGCAAGGTGTTGACGGTGATTACCGGAATATCAAGTGCATATGCCAAGCCCTTGGCAACGGAAGCACCGATACGGAGACCGGTATAGGAGCCGGGTCCATTGCTCAGGATAATGGCGTCAATGTCCTCCTTGTTCAAGCCTGTTTCCAATAAAATATCTTCGATAAAGGGCGTTAGTACCTTGGAATGTTCGTATGCCTTTTCCGATTTTCGTTCTGCAATGACTTTTTCCCCTCGCGCCAATACTACCGAACATACGGAGGTTGATGTTTCGATAGCAAGAAACAGTTTATTTTCCATCGGATTGTTTTTTCTTTACTTTTTGTTTGTCCTTCAATATCTTACTGAGTGTGCGGTAGGGACCGGAGACAATTTCATCGCCTTCTTTCACCCCTTCCACAATTTCAATAAATTCCCGGTCTTGAATACCGGTTCTTACTTTCTGCTCATAGACTTCTCCTTTTGTGTAACGGAATACAACCTCATTTTCCTCTCCGGCGGTGTCTGTGCGGAGTGTAACCGACTGGATAGGAACACTGATGACATTTCTGTGTACATTCGTCTGAATATCAACTGAAGCAGACATCCCCGGACGAAACGGGCTGCTATCGCCGGAATTCAGATTTTCATAGGAACCGGGGAGAATAAGAATCTTGACCGAATAATTGGTTACTTCATCGACACCCAATCCCGAGCTTTTGGCGGAAGTTGAAATTTCTTTTACAACGCCTTTAAACTTTTGTCCAACATAGGCATCTACTTCTATGGTAGCGGTATCGTTTAATTTGACTTTAATAATATCATTTTCGTTAACGTCCACTTCTACAATCATGCGGTTGAGATTGGCGAGTTTCATTAGTTCGGTACCGGCAGAGAATTGGGAGGCGCCGCTGACCCGCTCCCCTTGCTCTATCTTCAAGGAAGAAACCGTACCGGAGGCAGGTGCATAAACCGCTGTACGGCTCAGATTTTCCCGGGCTTCTTTTAGGTTTGCTTCGGTGCTTTGAACCGCAAAACGGGCAGCCTTAACATTCTCTTGGGATGCTATAAGTTCTTGTTTAGCAATGTTGTATGAAGACAAAGCTTTCTCGTAATCGGCTTGCGAGATGACTTTTTGTTCAAAGAGTTTTTGACTCCTTTCGAAATCTGATTTTGATTTCTCCAATTTTGCTTTGGTTTGTGCCAGGCGTGCCTTGGCATTGGAAAGTTGCGCTTTTTGTTGTTGCAGGGAAGCTTTGGCTCTTTCGAGATTGGAAACATATATCTTGGGGTCTATTTTGGTGAGTAATTCGCCTTTTTTTACTTCTTCGCCTTCTTTGACATATAACTC